>CAZXBV010000096.1:0-1821 GCA_964639155.1 uncultured Methanotrichaceae archaeon | reverse complement strand
ACGGGTTCGAAGACGAACTGGGAGTACTTGGGAACGTTAGAGCGGTACTTCAGGCGGGATCCTGCTGGCATGATATGATCAGTGGTGGCATAGTCTTCCACCTTGATTGTGATTCGCCCTTTCAGATCCTGGGGCATCGGGTCGTTGGATGGTGGCGCGCCGATGTTGGGGCCGCGATATATGGCCACCTTCGCGCGCTCTTTTTCAGGAAGTGGCGCGATAATCATGCTATCGTCGATGGCGAAGCGTTCGGGCATGCTAACTTGGGGAAACTTCATCTCTAGGTCTCTTGGGTCGACGAACTCGCCATGAATTGCGGCTGCAGCAGCGACGATTGGGCTTGTCAAGTAGATATTGGCGTTGGCCGTGCCGGATCTGCCTTTGAAGTTGCGGTTGCTGGTGCGCACCGACACCGATTCGGTCTTTGGCGACATGCTGTTTCCGATGCAAAATCCGCATGCTGAATCAAGTATTCTGGCACCAAAGGAGATCATCTTGTTGAGTGCACCGTTTTCGGCGATCATCTGGAGTACTTGTCTTGATCCGGGAGCGATCCCCAGCGCAACGCCTGTGGGGATGTGTCGTCCATTCAGCATCTTGGCTACTGTCATGAGGTCGACATAAGAAGAATTGGTGCAAGATCCGATCATTACCTGATCGACTGCCATTCCAGCAAGCTTGCTGATCGGGACGATGTTACCTGGGCTGTGAGGTGCCGCTGCCAAAGGTTCCAGATCTGAAAGGTTTATGTCGATGATCCGGTCGTAGTCGGCATCGTCGTCGGCTTTTAGGGGCGTCCATTGGTCGGCTCGATCCTGGGCTGCAAGGAACTTTCGTGTCTGCCTGTCGCTGGGAAAGAGAGATGTCGTCACGCCGGTTTCTGCACCCATGTTGGTTATGGTGGCCCTTTCAGGGACGGTAAGTCCTGATACGCCTTCTCCACCGTATTCGCAGACATATCCCACATTTCCCTTGGTGGTCAGGGTGTCCAATACCTTGAGGATCACATCTTTGGCCGTAACCCATGGCGAAAGTTCGCCTTCCAGGTTTACTTTGATTATGCGCGGACAGGTCAGGTAATAGGCTCCGCCACCCATGGCCACTGCAACGTCGAGGCCGCCCGCGCCGATTGATATCATTCCCAGGCCGCCGCAGGTTGGCGTGTGGCTATCGGATCCAAGAAGGGTCTTGCCAGGTTGCCCGAATCGTTCAAGGTGTACCTGGTGACAGATGCCGTTTCCGGGCCTGGAGAAGTGGATTCCGTATCTTTCTGCGATGCTCTGCAAATACTGGTGATCGTCTGCGTTCTCAAATCCCACCTGGATTGTGTTGTGGTCCACATAAGAGACCGAAAGCTCTGTTGCTATCTGGGAGAGGCCCATGGATTCGAACTGGAGGTACGCCATGGTGCCTGTTGCGTCTTGGGTCAGAGTCTGGTCGATTCGTATCCCTATCTCGTTTCCTGGTTCGTAGGACCCTTCGACGATGTGTTCACGCAAAATCTTTTCAGTCAGGGTAAAACTCATCAAAAACCTCCAAGAAATCCTCTGGTTTTTCCTTTTATCGCGTTAAGCGCGGCTGAATGTGGTTATTGCTATTAATACTCAACGAAAGTCTCGTTGGGCGATTGGTTGTTTTTCTATCCCACGATCCACAACGTTTAAGTACCTGATCAGTACTCAGGAAGTCTGCATGCTTGGCAGAGCGACGATAACAACAATGTCAAGCGGCGTTATGCGTTCTGGATCTCATGTAGGAAATGCGTCCTAGAATGGGGTCAGAAGGTTTAAATACGATCCCATTGTTTGAGATCGAGCCGTC
>CAZXBV010000095.1:0-5850 GCA_964639155.1 uncultured Methanotrichaceae archaeon | reverse complement strand
GATGAAATCTGAACGATTTTTTGGGGAAAGTGCCTCTTGAGGTGGTCCCGGTACCATTCGCCCACCCTCAAGAAGCGCTTCGCCGTCGGCCTGTATTTATCACCTCCTTAACTTATTCAATTACAATTGGGATGGAATAGTGCTCATTCGTCTTGGACCAGATCTCTGCGCCGGGTCACTTCCACGTCCTCCTCTGGTGCACATGGCGGCTTCATCAGGATGAAAGCAATGACAAAACCAACCGCCGCAACTGCCACCACATATGGGAACACTCCCATGTAGCTGCCGGAGGAGTCTCTGATGTAACCTGCGAGCCTCGGTCCTATGATGGCACCAGCGCCGTAGGCGGTGAAAACAAGTCCGTAGCAACGAGCGTAGTCCTGAGTGCCAAAGAATGTCGCGGTGCTGGTAGGTCCGATGGCCAGCCAGCCGCCCAGAGATCCCCAGAGGATGGCGAAGCTGATAATGTATACCGGCACACTTGCTGCCATGTACATCAGCAGACTTGCTCCTGCGATCAGCACGAAGGAGAGCATGGCCGTGTTTCTGGGGTTGATCTTATCTGTCAGGGTCCCAAAGATCGGCCTTCCAAATCCGTTGAATATGGCAAAGAAGGAAACCAGCATCGTCGCAAGACCCGCTTCTACTGCTACCACCTCTGTACCCACCGGCTTGGAGATGGAGATTGCCATAAGGCCCGCAATGCACCCTATTGTATAGCAGAGCCACAGTCCGTAGAACTGGGGCATCTTAACCATCTGCTCCCTTCTGTACTCACAGTGTACGAGTCCACCAGCCTTTGGTTCGGGCGGTGTCCATCCTCTCGGAGCCCACCCTGCCGGTGGAAATTTCAGGGGCATAGCCAAAAGGACGATTATTATCAAAAAACCGATTCCAAAGAAACGGAATGTGTTCAGTATCCCGGCACTGCTGATGAGGTAATCTGCCAGGTTCGCGGTGAATACTGCAGAAAAACCAAATCCCAAAACTGTAAATCCGACGGCAGTTCCACGCTTGTCCGGGAACCATCTAGCCGATACTGCCACAGGACAACCGTAGGCTATTCCAACCCCTGCACCACCGACAACGCCGTACATTATGTAGAGCATGTTTACGGGGTTGCCAAACTGGGTCACGGTGGACGCCAGGAACCAGCCAAGGCCCGTCAGTATCCCACCGACGAGGGTAATCTTTCTCGGCCCATACTTCTCGATGTATGGACCTGTCAGAACCATAAATATCGCGAATACGGCCAGAAATACCGTAAACGGCATCAACGCTTCTGTACGGCCAACACTTAGATTGAGGCCTGCAGGGTCGTTGAAGAGCTCCAACAGCGGTCCGACGAAGATGCTCCAGGAATAAATGCTACCCAGACACAAATTTATAATCATGCCGCTTATGACAAGGATCCACCGTCCCTTCTCAGGCTCCATCCCGAGGATTTGTTCACTTGATCCCATAAATTTAACACCTCATAGATCGATAACACAAATTTTTCAATTCAATATATTCTACGACTAAAATGCTATTTGGATTCACAATGTCCCACCCTTCTCACAAAGATCCTCCTCAAACCATAATTCTATGGCCTTGTCAATTTCAGTCTGCAAAACTTCTATTTAAAACTAGTCCCACATCATATCGATTATACATTATATACTTAAAATATGGAATGTTTTTGGTGGCTATCTATCACCATATCAGGATGTAATGCGCGATGATCGTTGCTTAAATGGTGGCGATAAATTATAATATATGAACTATTTATATTAATATTTTCAGGGCTGAATTTGTATGCGAAGGAATTGTAGAACCAACATGATCTTTGATGATAATATCTTTTATGTGAGAAGGTAGAATTGATGAGTGGTGAGATTCGATGATCAAAAGCAATCCAAAAACTTCCTGGGATAATGTGGAATCTATGCCCACAATAGCAGATGCCGCCTACGTAGACGAGGCTGCCACCATCATAGGAGATGTGAGGATAGGAAACGAAGTTTACGTGGCACCAGCAGCTTCCATCAGAGCGGATGAAGCAACCCCGATAATAATAGGAGACCAATGCAACGTCCAGGACGGGGCTGTTTTCCACGGTCTGGAGGGCACTTCCATCGAGCTTGGTCGGCGAATCAGCATAGCTCACGGTGCGATCATACACGGACCGATGAAGATCGGGGACGAAAGCTTCGTTGGATTCAACGCTGTGGTCCACGCTTCAAACATAGGGGCGAGATGTTTCGTGGGCCATATGGCACTAGTTGTGGGCGTCTATTTGAAAGAGGGCAGCTTTGTCCCACCAGGTTCGACGGTAGACACGCAGGAAAAGGCCGACGAACTTGGCCCGATCCCTGAGGACCTGAAAGATTTCAACGAAGAGGTTGTCAAGGTCAATACAGAGCTTGCAAGAGGTTACATTCAAAAAGGATGATTGGAGTGATGATAAATTTGTTTAAGGTGGGGGCCGGTGGGGGCGCCCCATTCTCAAACCTACTGGACGAAGTTATGGCTTTTCTGAAAGGAACGCGTCCAAACGCACTTTATCGTGAGGTCTTCTTCCACTTGACTTTGCCACCCCTTGCTTTTATTACCCCATTCTTCTCCAACACTTTGGATAGCAACTCTGCAACAGAAGTTGCATCGACCTTCATGATATGACTGCCTTCGCCCACGTCAAAAGTGCAGAGATCTTCAAAATCCTCAAAATCGATCTTCTTTGAGTCTTCTGGTGGTTCAATGAGGTTATCCATTACCATCCCAATAGTCTGTATATTGATGAATTCGTCGGGGTAGTCATCCAAAAACATCTCGTCCACATCGTCGATCAAGGGTGCTGTCATCTCGTCTATGTAAATGTCATAGGTCTTATCGAAAAAGACTGCCAGGATTGATTTCATCATTGGGTTATCGTCGTCGAACTCTTCAAGGTCGAGGGGGAGTTGCAAGATTGGATCATCGCCAAGTGACTTTTTTACACCCTCTTCCAGTTCGATCTCGTTGAGATCGAGAGTAACTTGGGCAAATCCGAGTCCTTTGACGTATTCGAATAAGTTACCTAACAAACGCTCATTCTCTTCCAGGGCCTCTTCATCTTCTTCGTCGGAAAGGTCTACATCGTCATCCATCAAGCCAGCAATTATGTCCCTTTTTTCGTTCCATGAAGGATCTAGCATGAGAAGGAAGCGATCCATGAAATTTTCTTGAGAGACCCCTTCATCGATCACTTTATTCGTAACTTCCACGTACCGCTCGTAAGTTTCGAACCCATCCGGCGCGGCTTCTCTGAGCTCGCTGAGCTTTCCCTCCATGAAGGCGACGTTCTCACTCGAGGCGCTGATAGAGGTTCTCACGTCTACTTTGATCCCGGCATCTCTCAGATATTCTGCAATATCTTCTGCCTCGATCTCGTCGTATTCACCAAGTTTGAACATTCTTCTCTCACCTATTTTCCATTTTGAAATCATCTGATGTTGAACTATCAGATGTCGGGCTCTTTGGGAATTCGAGGTAGGTCTCATCCCCAAAAAGGGATTTTTGTGTGGCGGCAGGGCAATCCGCCACCCAGAATATTTCGTCCTTGTTAGTCTGATATTGACTTGAACATCTCTGAGAGGACGGCTGCCATACTTGCTCTTAACGCCTTCATACCCTCTTCGCTCTCATCATCGTACTCAATCAAGTTGGCCTTGATCAAGCTTTCTGGGAACTTGGGACATTTTCCTCGCTTACATAAGAGGACTGACTCTTTGCCCACGGTGTGGGCGATACCCAGTTCGTACATGACCTTTGGATCTGCATCGGTCAAATCTGCTATCACTATTCTGGAACGGCAGATCTCATTCCATACCGTCTTGAGACCAATTTCGTCGTCTTCGAACTCTTCTGCCATGTAGATCAAAAGTCCACCGCTCTCCAGAACGGGCCTTATGGCCTCCATGTAAATCTGATCCCCCTCATCGGTTGAGGGTACTAGGACACATGCTCTCCTATCATCAACCATATAAGACGCGTGACCGAAGAGCGGTTTGATCTGCATGAGGCTCATCAAGTTTAAAGCTCTCTGAACTTCTGATTCGATGAAGTTTATGGCGATAAGCCTCACTATGTTTTCCCTATCCTTATCGGAAAGATCGAGGATACCTTTGGGGAACATGACTACGAAAGGATCTTCAAACCCGAATTCCCATCGAGCGCTGCTCATGACTTTCTGCTGGGATATTTCCTTTTCGGGATGGTAAGTGTACATGGTAGAAAGCACACCTGCATGATGTTGACCCACTATGTAGAGCGTAGTGCTTTCCAAAATCACCACTATGCTGCAAGGATGTTGGCTTCGTACAACACCTCGCTGGAGTTTCCTTTCTACCACGATGTCGTCTACGATCTCCACAAACTGGTCCATTAGCCCATCGATCTTTTCGATTAGGTCGTTGGGGATGTCGCCACCACTCGTTCTGTCGCCCTTATTCATCATGACCTATACACCATAGAATATCATGATCTGCAATCTATAAAGCACTTTGTCTTTCTCCAAACATATTTTTGGATGCGTGGCAGAGTGGTGATTAACGAGAATGTCCAAATTTTCTGGGCAAATTCTTGACCCAGGACCAATGGAGTGCTATGTGGAACACGATCAGCACGACGAAGATCAGGCTCGATATATTGTGGATGCGCAACCAGTCAGGGCGCCCCAGTCCTAAGAAAAGCAACTCTGTCAAGACTCCTCGACCACCTCGATATCCGTATCCTAGCGGGAGGATCTGCCACAGAACCAAGCCTGATGCTGTGGACACGAGGAACGAAAAAAAGGATAGGACGTTGACCAAGAGGTTCAACGTGTTCCGATTCATCTGTGACCTATCCTACTACTTGACGGGCCCAATCGGCAAGACGGTCCTGCCGTACACTTCATTCAGCACCTGGGCACATGCGGCGTATATGGCCGTGAAACCACAGAAGATTCCTTCATAGCCGGTTATCAGACCAATGGTTGCACTTCCTGTGTAATCCCTTATGGCCAGGAGCCAGAAGAGGATAGTCAAGGTGAGGAACACAATCTGCAGTGCTCTGTTAAGCTTCAGCGTGCCTATGAACATGTAGAATGTGAACAGACCCCACATGAAGAAGTACGCAACCAAAGCAGAGTTCTCAGGGCCATTTCTCCATCCATATTCAGGGATGAAGAACAAAAATACCAACGTGAGCCAGAAAAGCCCATAAGAAGTGAATGCAGTCGTTCCGAAGGTGTTTCCTTTCTTCCATTCCATTATGCCAGCGATTATCTGGGCGATCCCTCCGTAGAATAATCCCATGGCCATTATCATGGAACCCAATTCAAACCAGCCAGCATTGTGCATGTTCAAAAGCACAGTGGTCATGCCAAAGCCCATCAAACCAAGTGGTGCTGGGTTTGACGTGGTGTCCCTTATGTCCAGAGGACCTAGGTGCATAATGTCCTTTGGTGGTCGTTCTTCTCCTACCGTGTTAATTCCCTCCTTTTAAAATACAGGCCGAATTTTCGACAGTTTACTGTGCATTCACACTGCATATATCCTTTTCCATATTTAGGCACCATCTGCCACCCTAAAATATGACGTATCTCGAAAACGGGCCACAAATTCGCGATCCATCAACGTCTAGGAGGCTATTTTCCAGCCTAAACGTTCTCGAATGCCAATCGACTTTAGGGCGAAAAAGATTAATTCTTACGTGAATATATTTGTATTATCTGAACGATATCTTCGGATAACGATTTGGTAGAACCCGATTTATAGTCCAGAAGGCTCTGCATGAGACATTGTGGATATCTGCTTTGCGAGCTGACCTTACTGCTAGACCTTACTG
>CAZXBV010000094.1:0-5886 GCA_964639155.1 uncultured Methanotrichaceae archaeon | reverse complement strand
GTAGTCCATGATGCGCTCTTTTTGGTAGCCCACAACAACCACCAGGTCGCGCACCCCGTTGGCCGCCAGGGCTCTGATTACGTGCTCCATGAAAGGCCTGTTCCTCACAGAGAGCATGACCTTGGACCGCGTCTGGGTCAGGGGTCTACATCTCCGTCCCTCTCCTGCTGCCAGTATAACCGCTTTCATGCAAGATCACAGCTCCGTTTTGGCAGTGGGCCGAATTTGCCACAAATTGAGATATGCTCTGATTGTCCTACGATAAGAAGACAAACGAAAGAAAGGAGAACTGGGCATATGGCGGTCATATCTGATCACCAACAAATACCCTCTGCATCTTCGCACGACAAAATTCGTCTCCCTTCGATGATCACCCTGGATTTCATCAGGTCAAACTCCTTATCCATATTTTTGAACTCTGGCCACTCCGTCATGACGACGCAAGCGTCGGCCATCTTCAATGCATCTGACGCAGTTTCTGCGTACTCGATATCTGGATAGATCTCTGACATGGCGGCTTTGGCTTTGGGATCGTAGGCGGCAACGTAAGCACCCTTCTTCTCAAGCTCGGCGATGAGGGGGATGGATCTAGACTCCCTCACGTCATCGGTATCGTTCTTGAAGGCCAACCCAAGGACTGCGATCCTTTTTCCCTCAAGATTTCCAACTTTCATCTCAAGAAGTTGGACGATTCTAAGCGGCTGACGTCGGTTTACCTCCATCACCGACCTTAAAAGAGGGCACTCTTCGCGAAGATCTTCTGCCAAGTGAATCAGGGCAGCAACGTCTTTTGGAAAACAACTGCCACCAAACCCAGCTCCTGCGTTCAAGAAATATGGAGAGATTCTGTGGTCCATCCCAACCCCTTGCATAACTTTGTAAACGTCTATGCCAAGTCTCTTACAAATGTTCCCGATCTCGTTAGAAAATGATATTTTGGTGGCGAGAAGGGCGTTGGAGGTGTACTTGATCATTTCGGCCTCGGAAAGCCCGGTTCTGAGAACCGGCGCGTTTAATTTACGATAAACTGACTCGACCAGGTCACCGGCCCTCTCATTCGAGCTTCCGATCACGATCCTGTCTGGGTTCATGAAATCTTGGACGGCGATTCCTTCTCGGAGAAATTCTGGGTTCATGGCAAAGCCGATATCTTGACGTCCCTTTCCAGAACTGGCCAAAACTTCATCGACGACCAGATTCTGAGTGGTCCCAGGTGGCACCGTGCTCCTCACAGTCACGACGTGATAACCTTCCTGGTTCTGGAGAAGCTCTCCTATTGATCGGCTTGCTGAGACAACCATAGAAAGATCTGCGCTTCCGTCTGACTTTGATGGAGTTCCTACGCATATGAGAAATACTTCTGATTCAGGAAGATCGTCATAACCAAGATGTGCCGAAAGGTTTTTGCCAACATGGGCCGACAGCATATCTTCTAGTCCCATCTCGTATATGGGCGGCCTGCCCGAATTTATCATATCTACCTTATCGTTATCTATGTCCACCATGGTCACAAAATGGCCAAGCTCTGCAAGACACGCAGAAGAGACCAAGCCCACATAACCGCTGCCTACAACTGTTATTTGCATATCCAAAATTCTCCACTGACGAAGATCACATGCCTTTTAGGAATCTTACGAAGAATATGAACGCCACCGCACCAGCTACCGCCATGATCAAAGAGCCGATGGTGCCGTGGGCAGAAAGGCCCAAGAGCCCAAAGAGGAAACCTCCAAAGAAGGCACCAATCACGCCTACCACCATATCACCTATCAGGCCGAATCCCTTGCCTCTGGTGATGTGTCCAGCTAACCAGCCTGCAACGATCCCTATTATCAGAAACCAAAGCCAACCAAACATTCTGAATCGCCAGTCCCAAAGAAGGGGCAAAGTTTAAAAAAGTTGTGAAAAGGCGATACTTCATGGTTGAAGTCCCGCCCAGCCATTTGCAGGCCACGGCCTTTAGGCCGTGGTAGTTGACACTCGGGTAGAACCTCCTGCAAGCACCGTTTGCTCTGGAACCTTGACCTCGTACTGCGTTTCGCCCACTACAAGCTTGTAGGGACCTTTAGGCATCGTTGCAAAGTTGGTTGCACCAAGGATAGGACCTTCAGTTGAGTAGGGGACGACAAGCTCAAACTGGCCGTCTGAATCAGATACTGTGCTCTGTTTGTAGGTGAATTCCCGTCCCTGATTAGTCCTTATGGGTGCAGATATCGAAACATCAGTTCCAACCGGAGCCAAACCTTCTATCTTGGCGCCAGGAACGTGCTCGAAGATCTTGACGTACTTTTGCCCGTTCGATGTGACTGCAGATTTGGACTCGTATACCAGCCGGTAATGTTTCAGGGCCTCAAGAGGCACAGCGGTCGACGCTGGACTTTGGGTTACGATCACTGCCCCATAGCCCTGTTTTTCGCTCTCGTTTACGATATTCTCAAGCTCTGCGTAGTTCCTTGAGACTTTTATCGGCTCGACCTGACCGCTCGGGCTCACCCTGATTGCCCAAGCCTCGCTTACTGGTGTTTCGGTTCCATCGAAGAAGTGAAGCCTTGCCACCATCGTATTGAAGTAAGTGGGCATGTAAACTTGTGTGTAGGATGATCCTTGTGGAATGGCACCATAGTATTTGTTGAGAGGTTCGCCGCTCCAGGCCGCGATGGCATGGAACTTGTTCACTGCCATCGGGAAATCGGTGATCACATACTTTGTGTTAGAGTATGCAGCCCTGTTTTCGTCCAGTTTGGCGAGGACCGCCTCGGCCTCAGACTCGTTTTGGGCCAGGAAGAAGGGAGACGATCCAGGAGCGCCAGTTGCCTTGTTGCCTATTCCCTGCTGGAATGGGTTGGCGTTGGGAATCCTATGACCTATCGTCTCGATCCAGTGACCGTAGTCCCACCAAGACATGATGCCATAAGCGGTCTCTGGATAGGGATAATTCTCACCTTTCGGCGGCCGCTCATAGATCGTGTAAAGTTCCATCCCGGGATCGGGAGTATTGTCCTGGAGCCACAAGACCGATTCGTACCAATCCTTTTCAGGTCCACCCACTTGATATTCAGAATGGTAACTTCCTATGAACATGCCCTCACTCGTTCCGAACATGCTCGGATAGATGAAGAGCAGTAAGAGTCCGAAGACGACTAAGGCGGTTGGCAGGACCCGTGAAGCGTCCATATCATCTCTGGATTTGCCTTTAGTCATGTCAATGAAAGCATCTTCCACCTCTGAGAACCTGGCTTTTTCTAGAAGGATAGACACCAGAAATCCGCCCAGCAATGCCACATTGACTGCATAATAGTAAGCGAACCTGTTCTGGGCAAAGGTGAGCGCCAATATGACCACCGTCCAGACCAGTATCAAAAGGTCGGTGTTTCGGTCTTCTTTCCAATACCTGTATACGAGGAGTGGAAGCCCGAAGACCAAAACCAGCCAGAAAGGCGAGAACAGCGATATCAAACCAGGGAAGTTCCTTTGAATCCCGTCTCGTTCCATTATGCTGGCCGCCTCCGAGATCGTAGAAGGGCCACCGGTTTTGGGCTGGAAGATGTGTAGGCCGCTCGTGAGAGGTCCTATGAACTGGGGCGTTGCGACGCTGAGGATCAAGAAGCCTGCAATTACGACGCCCACGATTAGCAGCGGGAAGTAGTGCTTCTTCATCCCTCTTTGGGCAAGATAGGTCGAACTCAGTGATAAGAGAAGTACGAATATAATCCCAAGGATGAACATCGTTGGCTGGAACAGCGAGTAAAGCGAAGTGCTAAACCCGTTCTCAACTCTGATGAAGGGCAGTATCAGCAGAAGGGACACTGCAAACACGATCGATCCTGTTATCCCCAGATACTCCACGTTTCTTCCCTTAAGGTGATCGACTACGCTCTGAAATGTGATAATGATCAGAATTACGCCCACAAAAAGATGACCCGAAGACCATGCATCTAGATACAACCCCAAGAAGAGGCCTGCAAGCACAGAGTAGAGAAGCGACCCCTTCAGAGTGACTAGTTTTCTCTCACTGAGGGTGGCAAAAGATAACTTTCCTTGACCCGCTCGAATCGCGAGCAGGAAGAAGAGCATGGCGGTGGTGCTAAGCAGGACTTCAGCAGCATGGTGGTCTGTGAATCCTATGACCGATCGCGACAAGAACTGGCCTGGAAGAACTGCAATCATGGCAGCGGCCATGATTCCTCCGGCCCGTCCACTTATCTCCCGACCTATGAAGTAGACCGGAAAGACCAGAAGCGCCCCAATTATAGCTGGGAAGAACGCCCCTACCACCTCGACGGTGTGCATGCTGGGATTGCCCAGGTCTACGATGTAAGAAAGTATCGCGATTCCCCAGCTGTTGAAAGGTCCAAACGTGATTTCCCTTCCATGTGGAAAATTGGTAAGCGGATCGAACCAAAGGCGTTGGAGGTTGAGGACAGTTCCCTTGGCCAACATCATGTGATACCAAGGGTCGTTGCCATCAAAGAGGATTGAATCTCCGACAAATATGCGCGACATGGGCTTGATGGCCCGCAGATAGAACGAGAACAGGAATACTAGGACTAGGCCCGCGTAGACATAACGGTTCTGAAAGTACCCCATCTTCTTATCGCTCTTTGCAGGTCGATCTTTTTTCTTCGCGCTCTTAGTCTTCACCTTCATCGATTTCTTGGTCATCAACTGGGACGAATCTTTTTCAATCCAGATAAACATTTTGAATCCAAAAGGTGTCTGAATCGTGAGGTGGTCAAGAAGGTCAAAACCAGCCCATTCAGTCAGTGGAATTCCGCAGATATTATTTGAAGTATTGTAATAGATATCCCACAGACTATCTGCCCGAAAAACTTAATTTGATCAGTTACGCATACTAACTTGGTTAAATATCACTAAATAATACATGATATTTAAATAATCAGGCCAATGAGTTGTGTATGCCAATTTAGGGGTAATGTTTGGGTGTGAATCACAATGATTCTCTTTATGTGTATAAATTCATCATTTTGAGGGCAAAGCGCGGAAGCTGGGTTGTAAAATAGCGTTGCATATTACCATCCACCATATACGATGAAGGAAATGGTAAAACCGAATAATTTCTCATTGTATATTATGCCGCCGGGAAATAATTCCTCTAAATCCCGTTTACGAAGTAAACGAATTGAAGCAGCAATTCTGGTGGCCTCTTGTTTATCAGGAACTTTGTTGTACCATCCCAAACTGAAGTGACGGAGCATAAAAACCTTGAGCCACAGGGGGAAAAACTGGAAAAACGGGAACAAAAAATGTGGTTCGAAGGGAAAGTAGAAGTTGGGCGTCTGGATGAAATACCGCTTGCCTATTCGCCTGACTTCTTCGGCCATCTGGCACTGTTCTTCGTATCCCCCCACATGCTCTATCACCGAGTTTGAGAACACGATATCAAACTCCCCATCACGAAACTCGCTCATGTTTCTGGCATCCCCAATAATACTATTTATATTTAGATACTGCTTTTTAGTAGCAAATTGATTTAAAACAGTTATGTCATAACGTTCGTCATTGACGAAACCCATCTTTTCCCAGAACAAAACGGTTCCACCAACGTCAATAACTCTTAAAGGTTTTTGATGATTTGATGAGAGTTCCCTGAATAAAACGATCCGTTTTCGTCTTAAACTTGTAATTAACGAATCATCTTTTTTGAAGTCGACAGGTCGTTTGAGAAGGTCCCTAATCATCTAGCATCACCGAATGCACCCCACATAACGTTGTCCTTGCATACGTTACTTATTAACGTTTCTGGTAACTACTCAGCCACAGATCATAAAATGTAGTATGTTTGAGGATATATTATTCCATTGCAGTGATTAGCCACAAGCCCTCCGGCGCGCCCACCGATCTCTCGCCCGATAAAGTAGATTGGGA
>CAZXBV010000093.1:3343-5905 GCA_964639155.1 uncultured Methanotrichaceae archaeon | reverse complement strand
TGTATCAATCACTCCTCTTCGCCAAGAGCTATTGGGACGATCCTGGTCATGTGGGTTTCAGGGCCGAATACCTCGATTGGCACGCCCAATCTCTCACCCAGATTACGCATAATTCTAAGTCCCTCTTCATAGTTTGGTCCGCCTCTCCTGACGTAGATCTTAACCCCCGTCTCTTTTAGTCGATCCTTGTAGTCCTCAAGGGCCGCCACAATACCCTTGAAAGTTTTAGCAACGTCGGTGAAGTTGGCAATACCGCCGCCGATGAGGAGATACTTGGTCCGGCCTTCGGGATCTTTTTCTCTCGTCATAAGGTCCAATATCGTTTTTGTGTATTCGTAGGTGTCTTCGGTAGATGGATCGCCGCTGTATTCGCCGTAGTTTGCAAGCTCAGATCCAAATCCCAGGTCGCATATAGTGTCAGCGTAGATCACGCTCGCACCGCCGCCTGCAACCATTGTCCAGACTCTGCCTTTGGGATTCAAGATTGTGAGCTTGAGAGATGCGCCGGTCCTCGAATCGATCTCTTTGATGTAACTTTCCTCTTTGGTCAGGGTCCTGCCAAAAGGCTCTGGAAACTCAAGGCCCATCCACCGTTTCCTCTGCCAAAAAGCTTCGGTGTCGTCAAGCCTTGCTACCAAGTCCAAAGGCACGATCTTGCCCTCATGCAAAACGAAGGGGTTGATCTCAAAGTAAGTGAAACCCAAGTCTTTGTAAAACTCGAAAAGTCCGCGGATGAACTTCTCGGTTGGGTCGAGCCAATCTCCCAGATCTTGCGGCAGTTCGGCTTTGAAGTCTACGTCTTCGACATCGGAGAGGATGTTGACTGGAATTGAGACCACTTTGTCCCAGTTGGCTTCGATGTCAACCCCGCCTTCGGCTGAGAAGTAGATTGTGTCACCATCATAATCCGACTTTATGGCGACGTAGAGCTCCCCTTTTTGCTCATGAGGTATGAAAGGCTCTATCAGGAAGTGAGTCAGAGGACCTACTACTGTGCCCACCAGGACCTCTTTTCCCATCTTATCTTGAAGATATTCTTTCACCTGATCCCAGTCAGCGTCTAGGAGGACTAGGCCATGAGCACCCCTTTTTCCGAAAAGCTGGTCGGGTTTGATCACCAACCGTTTCTCCTTTAACCACGGGTTCTCTGCGACCAAAACCTCTAGATCGGTTTTAGGGTTTACGAGAGCGATTTCACAGTTGTAATCAAAATCATCTATATAAATAGGAATATGCTCGCATAACATTCTTTTTGCATCGTATTCCCGTATCCCTCTTTGTGCCATTTATAACCCTCCTTCCGGTCAGAAATGACTTTTTAGTTTAGATAACTTTCTATGGCAAGCGAAGGAAAAAGTGAAATATCAAGCGACTGATGGTGGAAGGTTTGGATCCGAATAATAAGCATTCTGTGATGAGCCAGGAAAATCGGAAATATCAAGGAGTTACGAGACTTGTTTATGGATTGTCCCTGCTGTGGCAAAAAAATTAAGCCAGCCGAGGAAGTTCTATCTTTGGCAGGCAGCCTTTACATGGCCTGTCGAGATTGTCCTCTTGAGCCAAATCTCGATAAGAACGTGCCATATTCCGGCCTGAAGCCTCGGGTTCAAAGGTGCAGTTCCTGCAAGAAGGCACCATTGGATTTGGTGATGTTTGAAGCTCTTGGGATATTGATTGAAGAGGGATTAAGAGACGAGTCAGCGAATTTGCGAAGCGTCGGATGGCCGATGGTCGAGATCGGGTATCCTCTGGCGTATCCGCCACGACTTGGCGAAAACGAACTCATAATAGTGGGCGAAGGTCTTGACATAACCGCAGCAAAGAGGCTAGTCAAGATCCCTGAGATCAAGGGCGTCATTTTGGGCGGTGGAGTTCCTGGAGTTTCAGATCTGAACAAAAAGGCTCATCGTTGGGAGCTTCTTCGCGGCTGTGACCTTCGGTGCGATGTCGTTCAAAGCCTGCTTGGCGAGCTTGTGATATACAAAAATCAGTCCCAGATTCACGTTGAGTTTTCAAAAGAGAACGCGCCCAAGATGAAGATCCTGGAAAACTTGTATTTTCAAGGTCGGTTGGAAGATGTAGCAGATTGTATGTGTGGTCCTGGCACTTTGGGGCTGATGGCGGCTCTTGCAGGTGCCAAAAGAGTGGTCTTAAACGACGTCTGGCTTCCTGCCATAAAGAACGTGATGATCAACCTTGAAGCGAATCGCACTCTTT
Organism: uncultured Methanotrichaceae archaeon; assembly: GCA_964639155.1. Taxonomy (GTDB): domain Archaea; phylum Halobacteriota; class Methanosarcinia; order Methanotrichales; family Methanotrichaceae; genus CAYWZG01. The sequence continues at coordinate 3,688 of CAZXBV010000093.1, read as the reverse complement.
TGGGGATAGAAGAGATCGAGCACTTTGGGTTTTCTGATGAGGGCAAGGATGTGGGCGAGGATGTGGATGTGGGCACAGAGCCAAAGTTGGTGGGGTTGGCAAGTGGGGTATGCGAGTTTGAGGTTTATCACGGCGATGCAAAAAGGCTGTTTGAAAAAGCCCGCCCTTCGGACCTTTGTCTGATAGATCCGTTTCCGGGGATGAAGTCAGACGACCTTGTCGAGGCCTGCAGCGTCTGCAACAAGGTCGTTATAGTTTAAGTGAGATAACTCAAGTCTTCATGTATTCTCTCAAGACCACAGTTGCGTAAGATCCCGGCGGCAAAGAGAACTGGATCAGGACGGA
>CAZXBV010000093.1:0-3243 GCA_964639155.1 uncultured Methanotrichaceae archaeon | reverse complement strand
TTTGGCTCGACTCGGAGGAGGGCTGGCCGTCGAAGCCCAGGCGAGCCAAGATCTGGGTTTTGCGCCACCCTGAAGTCTTCGAACTGGACATCTTCGTCTCCCAGAACTTCTCTTTCGATCCTGCCAGGAAGGCCCTCGGAAAACTTGGACTCGTAGCCAAAGAGGGGCAATGTGAGGTGAGCCCTCTGGCGGCTCATGAGCCTGTTTACAGCCTTCAGGCTCGCGTCGTCGTCTGCGGCCTGGATCCGACTTGTGTCGGGAAGTCCCTCCTTGCCCTTAACCTTGGACGTAAAGCAGACCACGTCGCCCAAAACGGCTTTGTCGAGAGGTAGGCCAAGCGTCATCCTGTTGCTCAAGATCTTGTTGAATATGTAAGACTGGTAGGCGTGAACGAATAGTTTTTTCAGGTTGGCGGAAAGGCCGTCGAACGCGTGTGCGTAGTCGCCATCTTTTTCGATCAGGTGATTTAGAATAGCCCTTTCGTAGCGAAGTCTCGTTGGATATTCTTTTAGGGCTTTTGCAAGGTCTCCTTCTTCCCATAAGGACGATCTTGCCGCTTTTATGGATTCGGGCTCGCCTGGAAAAGGCAAGGCGAGATAAGTCAGGACCGCTTTTTTGATGTCGCCTTTGACCAGGAATTCGCCCACTTGGTGGGTCACGGGCCTTGTGTCGCCAAACCTCTGGACGCCAAAGTAGTTTGGAAGGCCCATTTGATCGTGGATCTCTTTTGTGATCGCCTCGACGCAGCGGGCAGCTTCGTTTCGATCGACTGCGAGGTTTTTTATCCTGATCTGAAACTCGTTTCCGAGAAGGTCGCCCAAAGAGACGCCTTTGTTAGTTCTTCCGAGCACTTTTATCTTGACTCGTGGAAGAGTGACTCGTTCAAGCTCGGCCTCGTCCAGGTTCATGATGCACATTCGCTGGGTAGTGATGGCGTTTTTGTCTTTGGTCCCGGCCCAGCTGATCCTTCGTTGGCTAATCTTTAGTTGGCGAGATAGGTCTCGTACCAGGTGGTGGTTATCCCAGTTTTCTTTTTCGACCTCCACCACAAGGAATCTGCCGCCTTCGTAATCTTTTTCTTCGTAGAGTTCGCGTACCAGAAAGTCCTTTGTGTTCTGGCGCAACTGGCCGCCGCAACCTGGCGAATCGGTCGCATAGTATTCCATTCCGATGAACTTGTCAGATTTTGGTGCGTCGATCATGGATATGTTTCACCTGTTCCATCCTTTCGGATACTTTTCGGTCAATTTCGGGCCCGTTCTGATTCATCTTAAATGCGCAAGGAGACCCCGCCCTTTTCCTGTCCGGAACTATTCCTTTTCCTTCGCCCCTTCCTCGCGCCTTATTTCCCGTGCTCCAGAATCGTCTAGAGCAGCTTGAGGTCGCCTGTGACCTTGTCCAACAGATCTTCTGAAGCGGGACCCAGGCCAAGAACGGTCACAGTTCCGGAGGGGATTTCGGTGAGGCCCGCGTCGATCACAACCGCGGCCGGTACTCCGGCCTGGTCTGCGTCTTCCCTCACCTTGAAGAGGTCTCGAAGGGTCGGGACCTTTAGGACGATCTTTCTTTGGCCTTCGCCTTTCCAGTTCTTGACCACGTTTTTGTCGGAGCGTTCCATCGCCATAATCGCTGCGTGAGCCGTCTGCACCGCCAGCTTTCCGGGCGATAGCTTCAGGTCTTCGCGGATCACTATACATTGCTTGAACTTCATGGAGCACACAATTGGTCGATCTAAGATAAAGGCGTTACACTCTTTCGAGGCGTCCTTTGGGCCGTCGCCGGATTGGGGCGAGGTGGCAGGCTTAAGCAAAGGAGGCGCTAGCTGGTGCTGGTTGCCGCGGTTTGGCGCCGTCTGGCCGCTTGGCGCCACGTTATGTGTCAAATATAGTGCTTAACGATACGAATAAGCCAAATCCCAAACTCTTACAAGTTAGAGATTTGGCTAAAAGGTATCGTTAAGCACTATTCTGGCGAAAACCGATTTGTATAATCTAATCGGTTTTCGACTATAAACGAGTATGAGTTAGGCGGTGTCGCAGATGGGGATAAGAATTCACAAAGAGAATATCGGAAAAGAGGACTATGAACTTTTTGTATTGGGTGGTGATGTTGGGGGGACGCATACAAACATCGCGGTCGCAGGCGTAAAGAACGACGATATCACTCTTTTATATTCTGCTCATTTCGAAAGCCAAAAACTCGACTCCCTCGCGCCAGCAGTACAACAAACGCTCGAATACGGACGAGATAAATATGGCATAAAAGTAGAAAGGGGTTGTGTGGGTGTGGCAGGAGCGGTGACAAATTGCAAATCGGCAAAACTTACCAATGTTCCATGGAATGTGGATGCTAAGAAAATAAAAAAAGATGCTGAACTAATGGAGTTCCACATAATAAACGATTTTCAGATAATCGGTTATGGGATAGATTCACTTCAAGAAGACGACGTATACGAAGCCAAAAAAGGAGCTTCGGGGTTAAGAGAGACAAGAGCAGTGATTGGGGCTGGAACTGGCTTAGGCAAGGCCGTGCTCGTATACGACGGAAAAAGATACATTCCAGCGTCAAGCGAAGGTGGACACGGCGATTTTCCGGTTCATGACGAGTTTGATTTCGAACTTGTAGAACACATCCAAGGTGAGCGGAAAACGCCAGTAAGCTATGAGGACGTGCTTTCTGGGCGTGGAATTAAGCGAATCTATGGATTCTTGAAGGTGAAGTACGGAAAAACAGAATACTGTAAAGAGATCGAAGACGCAAAGGACAAAGCTGCTCTGATCTCCAAATATAGATATAAAGATAAACTGTGCAGTGAAACTTTCAGAATTTATGCGAAATATTATGGACGGTGCGCCAAAAATTACGTTTTGGACACCTTGGCCACGGGCGGACTTTATATCGCAGGTGGCATTGCATCCAAAAACAGAGATATTTTTGTCTCACCAGAATTTCAAGAGGAGTTTCTGAACGCGGAAAAACAAAGACATGTGCTTGAGAAAACTCCCGTGTACGTCATAACCAATTATGATGTGAGCCTGTATGGTGCTTGTAACGCAGCCCTTTTTGGCTGTGGTCTATAGAGAAGAGAACATGTAATGTACGTGGTCCAATGTCCCGAGGTTGGGACGGTCAGCCAGGGTGAGATGGCAGAAGAGGCCGTGGACAACCTGAAAGATGCGACCTTTCATAACCACCTTTGAGGTGGTTCCCGTTGTCAAAGCTTAAGGAAGGGCTCCGGCGAGG
>CAZXBV010000092.1:0-5916 GCA_964639155.1 uncultured Methanotrichaceae archaeon | reverse complement strand
ATCTCACAGGATCTCTCTTCCGATCAGCCTTATGGCCTTCTCTTTGTTCGGGCCGATGGGCGAGCCCACTACAACCTGAGTTACGCCCGCATCCATCAGTTTTTCGATCCTCGCCTTGCACTCGTCAGGAGTTCCGCTCACCGAGAATACGTCTACCATGTGATTGCTCACGGCGCCAAGAGCCGTCCCGAAATCGCCCTTGACTATGGCCTCAGATATGACCTTGACCTGATCCATATTCATGTCGTGTCTCTTCAAGACGACTTCTGGCGATCCTGCCACTATGAAGGCCACCACCATCTTGGCAGCTTCGACGGCCTTTTTCTGATCCTTGTCGGCGCTGAAACTCGCATAAGCGCAGATATCCACGTCATCTGGATCTCGTCCCGCCTCTTTTGCGCCCTTCTGGACTAGAGGAACGGCGTACCTGAAATCTTCAGGGTGGCTTGCGTTAACCAAAACGCCGTCGGCCACGGCCCCTGCAAGCTCCAGCATCTTTGGGCCCTGTGCGCCTATGTATATTGGGACGTCTCCAGTCTTGAAGGCGAGCTGCGCGCCCTTCATTCCAAAATCGTTCAGCCTCTCCTTTGCAAGAAGCGATCTTAAGGCTGCCACAGACTTTTTGACGGCAGTAAGGGGCTTTTCCCATTCTACTCCCATGGTCTCGAAGGTGGCCCGATCGCCAGGCCCTATGCCAAGAATCGCTCTGCCTCCAGATATCTCGTTGATGGAGGCGATGCTGGACGCGGTTATGGCCACGTTTCTGGTGTAGGGGTTTGTAACGCCGGTCCCTAGCTTCACCTTGTTGGTAACCAAAGACAGAACCGCAAGTGTCGTGTAAACATCTCTGTTGTTGTAATGGTCAGTGATCCAGATCGTGTCGAAGCCCACATCCTCTGCTAGCTTTGCCATATAGCCCAACTTCAGGGCGGGGTCGCTTGGTACAAACTCTATTCCGAACAATTTGCTCTCTCCAGCAAGATTCGGTCACCAGGTCGGAGGCCAAAAAGCTTGGCGGCACTCCCCTGGTTGACCGCAATTTCCGCGAACCCATGACCCCCAATGGTTATAAGTGGTTCGATCCTCGCGACATCTGCATAGGTCCTCACCGCTTTGAGTTTTCTTCCCGAAAGCACAAGATCGTCTTTTGGGATCTCTTCCAGGTTGAGGATGACGTTGCCAAAGAAATCCACATATATAATTTGAGCTTCTATTCCGTCCGCCAGAAATCGGGCTTTTCCGAAGTTCAGATCTATCGGCTCTACTTTTGGCCCGATCTCCTCGAACTTCGCGCCTTCTGCCAGCATCGCGGCAACTGGCGCGAAGACGTCCCTTCCGTGAAATGTGGGTGCAGCATCGAATTCTTGGACGATCGCCCTTGCCACAAAATCGCCTGAAGATTCGCCCAGAGATCTGGCCGCAGGGACAAGCAGCCCGTTATCTGGCCCGACGAAGAGATGACCTGCGCTCTCGATCGCGATACCGAGCCGATCGGTCCCGACGCCTGGGTCAACCACGGCCAGATGGATGGTTCCTTTCGGGAAATATCTAGCAGTGGTCATGAGGGCAAAAGCCCCTGCCCTCACATCCTGAGGAGATATATCGTGAGCTATGTCCACCAGCGTCGCGTTTGGAACTTTCTTCAAGATTACGCCCTTCACCTGGGCCGGATAGACCGAGCCAAAGTCGGAGAGTATAGTGATGATTGGGGGGCACCGAAAGTTCTTCATGATCATCTCAAATATCGCCGAGGTTTAATTTCTTGCCCTCTTAGACAAAGGAAAGACGCAAGCGGTGCCAAGCAAGCAACGAGAATGATGCAAAAGACTCAACGGCGCGAGAACCTTTGAGCGGGAGCGAATTTGAGGAGCTGCCAACCCCTTCTGATAGAAAAGTTCAACAGGGAGAAAGGTTTATGATTAGCCCTGGGAGATGATGTATTATGGCAGACTGTGAACTTTGCACTCTTGCTAAACCCACTTTGGTACCGTTTAAAGTCGATGTCCAAACCCTGGCAAACCCCGAGGGCGCATACAAAGGGCTTTGTCTCGAATGTCTTGAGTCCTGTGAGAAAGCCTATCAGGAACATTTCGGGGAAAAAGAAGAGAAAAAATGAAAGCCTCGGGCTAAAAGTCTGAGGTGAGCGTAAATCTTTTTTTGTCGTCGAGCGATTTTCGGCTTTAAGTCCGTTCCGAACAAGAGGATTTTGATGCAAAAGGAAGAAAAGATCGTAACGATCCTGCTCTTCATGGCCCTTGGCTCGCTTACGGTGGCGTCCTGGGCGCTGGGCGATTTCGACGGAACTGGCACAGATCCAAGTTCCGTGACGATCGAGGGTAAAGTTCGCTCGATCCAGCCGACGAGGAACGGAGGCCACCTCACAATCCAGCTCGATTCCACCACGGCACCCATCTTCGTTCATCAGAAATCTGGTGCCGAGCACCTGGCAAATACTGTGCAGAAGGGCGACTTGGTGAGAGTCAGAGGAGAAGTGACTGAGTACGAAGGCGATCCAGAGATCGTTATCAAAGGGCCAAATGATGTTGTTGTCCTTTCGTAACGTATAGTGTTTAACGATACCTCTCAGACAAATCACTAACTCGTAAGAGTTTGAGATTTGGCCTATTCATATCGTTAAGCACGATAACCACAATTTTGTAGGTGTGAATATGGATTCTACAAATATGTTGGAGCTTGATGCGGCGGTTATCTATGCCGAAGACGAAAGCTGGCAGTGTGATATTGGCGGGAAGTCCGTCAAGCTTGGGATCATTTTCGAAGCTGTCAATCTGAAGGCTGAGGGACTGCACAGGAGCGAGTACCCAATAGTTGTGGAGGCTCAGATATTTCCTCAACCCGAGTATTTGGACGAAGATGTGGTGCTTGAAACATCTGAAGAGGAGACTCCTTCAAGGGAGAACTTGATCTGGGACGTTTATCGTTATCATGGCGGAGTTCTCGTGAACATCGATGCGATTCAGCCTGCAAAAGCCTCTTGCGGTGTCTCTTCCTTTGTGACAGATCAACAGATCCAAAAGGAGATCACCGCATCCGGCCAGGAGATCGAGGTGCGCCACTTCAAAAGCGCAAACGATGCACTCAAATTTGCGAGGGAGTTTTACGTCCTTGCAGCTCCCACCATCTTTGAGTTTCTGGATTGGGTGCTCGACCAGCCTCTCGGCCAGGGCACGGGTTGGGACAAGATCAGGATGTTGACCTCCAAAGAGTAGTTATCATTCGATTCGCACCACAACCACGATGAGCATGACGAGGATCAACGGAATCGACGTGGCCGGGATCTCAGAAACGGTTGATAAGATCAAACATGATCCAAAAAAGGCCAGGTTCACCTTGAAGACCGAGACCGAATGGATAGAGGGATGTCTTGCCTGCACCACTATCAAACGGGGGAAATATGGAGAACCCGACACCAAAAAGTTCGTGATAGAGTCAGACGAGCCGCGTTCCTTGCAGGGCCGCGACACTGCCCCTAACGCGGCCGAGTTTGTGCTTCATGGCCTATCTTCTTGTCTCGTGGTGGGAGTCGCGATCAGGGCCGCAGTTTCAGGCATAAAAATTGAAGATCTGAAGATCGATCTTGAGGCAGATATAGATCTAAGAAACTTTTTTGGCATCTCAAAAGAGGTTCGGCCCGGGTTTGGGGGCGTACGGGCGAAGTGCAGGATGAAGTCTGATGCCTCTCCCGAAGATATCGAGGCGCTTTTTCGAGAAGTTGTGAAAAGATCGGCCGTGATGGACGTGATCGAAAACGAAGTTCCGGTAGCGTTCGAGGTGGAGGTCGAGTCAGAAGATCCCAATTCGGCTTGACGGCGCTGGCATCCTCTCGACTCATCGTCTAAAATCACTTTCTCGATCCCGCATCTTGGCGCCTTCGACTTTCCGGCAAAGTGATTCAACTCCAGCGTATCTTCCATCTTTTGCGCAAGAACGAGCGATTGACAAAGCGGCTTATTTAACGACACGGATCGTGATTGGGTAGCGGTAACGCTCGCCGTTGCTGGCTTTGAGGGCGGCCATGAACATTCCTGCCACGATCCCATAGGCGGTCATCGAGATCTGAAACAGGCGGGCATAACCAGGTGCAAGAAGGGCGAGTTGTTTGAAGAGGAAAATAAATAGCGCCACCCGCCGGGAAATTTTAAATAGTATTGCACCCATAAAATCATTCAGTCCTACTCTGGAGTGTGAGATATTTGAGATGGAGTTTGCTTTTTGGGCTTGCCTTGACGGTGAGCCTCATAGGGATTGTGGCAATATCAATGTGCGGGACCGCTTTGGGCGCAGACCTCAGCGCGGATAAGAGCGCATCCCGCATATTGACCCCCGCCGACATCACGGCTGGATCAAAACTCAGCCCGATCGGCGTGATCAGTGAAGCGAAACCGGCTGAAACAGAAAACGTGTACTACCTCGTCGGAAACTTCGAGGATGCAAAAGCCGTCGTCAATACCGATATGGGCGAGCAACAGACGAGCTTTCGAGGATCTATCGCTTTCCGAGCGATTCCCGAGAAAGGTGGTGGATTCAAGCTGATTCTCGAAGACCTCAACATGGTATCGAGCGGAGTTCCCACCAAGAAGGGCGACTCTGGCGTGATCGGCCTAACCCTTGCGAATCCTGAATACGAAACCGCCTATGACCAGAAGACAGGAAACTTGAACACCGAGTTTCAATCGACCCTCCACTACAGCCTGATCGACAAGATCAAAGGGTACATCCCTGATAAATCAAAAGAGGGCGACGTCTTCTACTCCTACACCGAGACGATGGCCGGAAAGCTGGCAGGATCTCTTCCCGAAGCCCTTCAGCTCAAAGAGAAGACCTTTGTGCCCCTCAAAGCAGAGATTCGGCTGGAGCTGGACGATCCCGTCATCGGACTTCTTGAAGACATGGTGATCTACATCTCGATAGAGCAGCTCTGGGAATATCTTGGATTGGAGCCTGCCGAGATATTCCTGGTCCAGCCAGTCTTCATCGGAACCGGTGATGCAGACCCCAGCGCGACTGGATCTGCCTTCGATACCCTGATAGACAGATCCCTGGAGATGTGGGGCCGCTGCGGAACCGTCCGGTGCATTGCGATCCGCTCCAACTTCCCCATATACCTCGACAAAGACTCGTATCGAGTCCTCGATAACTACGACAGCAACCCAACTGAAGCCATCGCCCTCCTCAACGAGGTAGATGTCCCAGACGCAGTAGAGGTCTTCGTGGTCGAGCGTTGGGACCCTGCCTGGGATGGGGGCGGAGCTACCTGGAGCAGCGGGACTGCGTCTACAAAGATCATAACTTGTGATCAGCAGCTCGATGTGCCATGTCCTCCGCCAGCAGGTCTTTGGGGCTGCGCCGGTGGATCTTGTGGCGATGTGAACTACTATCATCTTGCCCACGAGCTGGGCCACTCGCTGGCTTTGACCCACCCAGGTGATCCAAGGGCAGGCCGACCCGAAGGGACTGCAGGTTCTATAATGGAGCCGAGCGGCTTTTGTCGGGACAACCCAAATGTTCAAAGCGCCCACAACTGCAGAACCGCATCCAACCCGCTGCTCTATTGGGGCAGAACGGTCTGTACGGAAAGCCCTGACATCATGGACTGATAAATATCTAAACCTTAACTCGGCTCAATTTAGGGGTTACGGCTGGTGCAGATCGCTTGGTGTACAGAGAAAACAACATCTTGCGACGGCTTCAGATTACCAAGCGTTCCAATTTCCCTCATTACGCATCATCCCCACATGGGGGATAGCTGTTGATGAGATTAATGCGCAATTATCGACAACAAGTGCCCTTGATGCCTACCAAATCGCCAAATTAATTCCCTAATTTCCGCCGAGTTAAGGATCTAAAATGCCAGGTGCCGAAAAGGCGAGGGCATTTGCCAAATTTTTGAAGTTA
>CAZXBV010000091.1:0-5924 GCA_964639155.1 uncultured Methanotrichaceae archaeon | reverse complement strand
CCGTTTTGTGTCTTGGAGCCTTCGAAGTTGGAACGACACAATATCTGCAACATAATCTACTTATTTGATAGGATTCTAAACGTGTTTGGGGATCACAAATGAGACTTTCAATCATCATTCTGCTTCTGGTGTCGATGCTTGTTTTGTCACCACACAGCCTGGCTTTAGAACTTATGGCTCAAGACGTAGTCACCGTCGATGAGCCCATCGAAGACGACCTATTCGCATCAGGAGACGCCATATACATCAACGCACCAGTCGATAGCGCAGTCGTTGCCGGAGGGACCATCGAGATCAACGCCCCGATCAAGGGCGACCTCATCGCCGCGGGAGGCAAAGTGGAGGTTAACTCCGACGTTGGCGGAAAGATAGTGGCCGCGGGCGGAACGATCGAGATTCGAGGCGATGTGGCCAGAAACGTAGTATTGGCAGGTGGACAGATTCAGATAGAGCCAGGATCCAAAATCGGTAGAGATGCCCTCATCTCAGGTGGAAACGTCTACAACGGTGGCGACATCGAAGGCAAGTTGTGGGTCGGCGCAGAAAATTTCCAGAATGAGGGAACTGCTGGCGACCTGAAGACCGAAAAGTGGGACCACGAAAAGGAACGGGCTTCGAAACGGGGAATCGGCATGTTCGGTATCCTCTGGATTCTTGGATTCCTCCTCACCGGCCTGATTATCCTCAAGGTCTTCCCTGGCGGGATGTACGCGGTTGACGACGAGATCAAAGATTCACCTGCCATCAAAGCTCTGATCGGCTTTTTCCTCATAATTGGATCGACAATTTTGATATTGATATCGATGATAACGATCATCGGAATGCCGCTTGCGTTGGTTCTCCTCTCCCTATTCATCCTGGCCCTCCTTTTGGCCAACCTCTTCGTATCCTTTAGCCTAGGTCGATGGATTGCAGCCACACTCGACAAGGATATCAACGATATTGTGGCGTTCGTTGCAGGGTTCATCATTTTGAGCATTCTCTTTGTAATTCCCTTCGTTGGATGGGTGATCGAACTCGTCTCGATCAGCCTCGGCTTTGGCGCAATCCTTTACGCTCTGAACCGAAAGAGGATGGGGGTAAAAATCACAACCGGTGCATAATATAGTTGAGAATCAATTAGACGAAACTAATTGGTTCTCGCCAAAATAGTGCTCAACGATACGAATTGGCTAAAATGTCGAACTCAAACGAGTTCGAATAAATATTATAAAAGCAAATCGCCGCCATGAACGCCCTAAAGGGAGGCGAAAAGAAACCTAATGAGGGGATTTATGCCGACGAAATCGTGCATTCGCTCAAAACATCACATACCAAAATCGCAAACTATGAGAAAGAAGCTTTCGGCCGCTGCCTGGCGTTATCTATGAAAAAAACCATATACTAACAGGTCAGTAGGTGGGCAGAAGCGAAGAGGTAGAGAGGCGAAGGATGTGAAGTCGATAATAGAGGAAGCTCTTGCCAGAGCAGATCTTGAGGGCCTGACTGTTCCGTCGAGTCCCGTCGAAAGTGACGAGGAGCTGGTGGCAGTGCTCCAGCAGCTCACCACTGTGATACGCGTCATCGGCTGTGGCGGTGGCGGATCCAACACAATTCAGAGGCTGGCCGAAGCCGGGATAGAGGGGGCCGAACTTTACGCCATGAACACCGATGCTCAACACCTCCTCCACATAAACGCAGATCGCCGTATCCTGATCGGGCGAAAAACCACACGCGGTCTTGGCGCGGGCAGCCTTCCTTCCATTGGCGAAGAGGCGGCCAAAGAGAGCATTGAAGAGATAAAAGCCGCGATCGATGGTGCCGACATGATCTTTGTCACCTGTGGCCTTGGCGGTGGTACTGGAACGGGAGCGTCTCCAGTGGTGGCAGAGGCGGCTCGCGAGATCGGTGCTTTGACCATATCGGTGGTGACCATTCCTTTCGGCGTCGAAGGTGCAATCAGGATGGCAAACGCCGAAATCGGCCTAAAAAGGCTCAGAGAAGTCTCGGATACCGTCATAGTGGTGCCAAACGACCGATTATTGGAAGTTGTGCCCAACCTTCCGCTTCAGGCCGCGTTTAAGGTAGCTGACGAGATGTTGATGCGTTCGGTCAAAGGGATCACTGAGCTGATCACAAACCCCGGACTCATAAACCTGGACTTTGCAGACGTGAGAACGGTGATGTCTAATGGTGGTGTCGCCATGATTGGCCTTGGCGAGTCCGATGGTGAAGAAAGAAGCAAGGATTCTGTCCTAAGAGCCTTGAAAAGCCCCCTTTTAGACGTGGACATATCCGACGCCACTTCGGCCTTGGTCAACGTGGTGGGCGGATCGGACATGACCATATCCGACGCAGAAGCAGTGGTTGAAGAGGTCTACAGTCGTATCAATCCCGACGCTCGGATCATTTGGGGTGCACAGGTGGACCCAAAACTGGATCATACCATCAGGACGATGCTGGTTGTCACAGGAGTCTCATCCCCCCAAATACTGGGAAGGTACGACGATGCGCCACAACAGCATGTGGTCTCCAAACACGGAATTGATTTCATCAACAGGAGGCGCAAGATCTTCTAGCGTCTTAATCGAAGTTAGGATTAAAGTTATTGCTAAATATACCTGGTTAGTAGATATATCTGAAGGGGGGGGGCAACCACTCTCTTGAGTCCACCCCTGCCATCAGAAACACTCTGGCTATTTTGAGAATCTTGCCCCCCCCTTCGGCGGTGCTGGCCCTTGATCAAGTCCCACCACCACCACCCACCACCAAAGAGACATTCACAGGATAACTCCATTTGAAAGGTCAGGCGAATTCACGGCGCCCTCGATTCCTCAAACCGAAAGACGCAAGCTTTGTCCCCTTTGCAGATCTGCGATTCGAGGCTGAAAGATATCTTCTGATCGCCACCCTCGCCAAACTCCAAAGCCCATGTGCTGTACTCGGCGTTGCAGATGGTGGACCCAACCCTTTCGGATAGCTCCCCTCTTCCGGATTTTGCGATCAGCTCGTGCCAGGGGCACTTCGTAATGGTCATTATCAAGCCGCAGCCCCCGTCTTCGGTCTCGATATCAGCCTCTGCCTCGAACTCGAAACGTTCGAGGGTGTGCTTGGCAGCAAGGCACCGCTTAAGGCCCGCGATCCCCTTTTCGGCGCCGAGCATCTTCATCAGGGTCCGGGCCTGAATCTTTGGAAGGACAGACCAGACCCTGCGGTCAATCTCCAACGCCTCCTCAAAGCCGTGCAGCTCCTCGACCTTCATGAACCAGAGGCCGTCGACGGAAGTGTAGCTCCTGCGAAAGTACTCGGCCTTCTGGGCGTCTGTAAGTTCTTCCATCCCTTCATCCTCCATTCTTTGAGTCTAAAAAGTATCCCCTCCAGATAGCAACATCGGTAGATGGGTGGATTTGGGTCAACCCAGCCCTTTTCGACGTGCTGCAGCTCCATGGCACTTCCCATCGTGACCTTGTGGTATACGAAACGCAAGAGAAAAGCAGAAGACTAAGACAGGGCCTTCAAGTGAGACTATAGTCCTGAACGCTATGTTTGGCACTTATCCGATGGGCAAGATCATGTCAACGCAAGACGCTACAGGCCTTGTTAGCAGATGACATATCCAAGACGCTGCATTAAGTGTCAAGTCTGAGGTTCGTGACTATAATCGGTTCTCGCCAGAATAATGCTTAACGATACGAATGGGCCAAAATGTCGAACTCTTACGAGTTCGACATTTGTCCGAAAGGTATCGCTAAACACTATAACCTCAATCTGCTTGGGCTAGAAAGCAATAGATTGATGAAAGATGATGGCATAGAGATCATCACAGATGATAACATGCGCCATGTCAATCGATGAGAATATAATGCATTGAGATTTCTCGATTAATATTGTTATGTTTAAGGGCGGTGGATGTGATATTATGCTGACGGAGAAAGTAAAAAGGGAGCTTGAGATGCTAAAGAGGCACTTGGTAATACTGAAATGCGTCGTGGAAAACGAGCCAATAGGAATACTCAAGCTGGCCGAGGAGACAGATATACCCGGCCACAAAGTCCGTTACTCCCTTCGAGTTCTGGAACAGGAGGGATTGATTGCTGCATCACCCCCCGGCGCGATCACCACCGACAAAACCACCGCTTTTCTTAAAGAGCTGAAATCATCCATAAACCAGCTCCAGAAGATGAGTGGAGATCTGAAGCATATCAAATTCTAAAGGTAGCGCCCAATGATGCCCTATTCCGGGATTGCAGAGACCTTGGAAGCTCTGTCCGAAGAAAATTGTCAGACCGAGAAGGTCAAGATCGTCGCAAATTTGCTAAAACGACTCCCGCCCGAGTTTCTCCGACCCGTGGTCAGGCTCCTTTTAGGAAAGCTTTGGCCACCTTGGGAGCTGCGAGAGATGGGGATCGGCCAAGAATATGTCGCAGAGGTTTTGGCGAGCCTTTCTGATGGGCACACGGACGCAGTCCGATTTGAGGATGATCCAGGTACCATCGCCCAGAACTTGATCGCAAATCTACCCCAACAGCCGCTATTGCCATCCAAGTTAGACGCCTTCGAGGTTTACCAAACATTTCGCCAGATATCGGCCCAAAAGGGCCCTGGGTCCCACCATAGAAAGATGGCCTATCTAAAGGGCCTTCTCTTGAACGCGACGCCCTTGGAAGCAAAGTACATAGTCAGAACCAGTCTGGGACGGATGGGAGTTGGCCTTGGCCCGTCGATGATGAATGCGGCCATCGCCAGGGTTTTCGAGATTGGCGAATGTGCAGTTAAAGAAGCATACGCCCGTTTTCCAGAACAAGGTATGGTGGCTTTGATCGCCTCGCGGGACGAGATTGCAGAGGTGACTATGACACCACCAACACCGATAAAGCCCATGACTTTTAGAAGAGCAAAGGACATTGAGGAATATCTTGGCAAGGCCCCAAAAAGAGCCTGCGTTGCCTGGCATGGCGGCCTTAAAATTCAGGCGCATAAGGTCAACGATTCAGCCTTCTTCTACACCAACCGACTCAGGAATGCGACTTTTGCGCTTCAAGATCTTGCCAACGAAGTTGTGAAACTGAGGGGGAATCTAGTGATAGAAGGCGAGTTCCTCTTGGTCTGCGATGGAGAGATTCTACCACTTTCAGAGGTGGTAAGGCGCATCAACCTGAAGAGATACGAACAGGAGTTGGACAGGGGCCGGCCAGTCTTTATGGTCTTTGATCTTCTTTATCAAGATGGGGATGAGATGCTGAGATTTGGGTATGCTGAGCGCCGGAAACGTCTATCCCGTTTGGTCAAGGGAATAAGTGTCACCGATGGGGGCTTATCTTTGGCAGAAGAGACAATTCCGATGACGTCCCAAGAAGCAGAAGAGATCTATCGCAATTTCCAGGCTAGAGGATATCAAGGTCTAGTGGTACGCGATCTTGAGGCGCCTTATACACCAGGCGTTCAGAGCAATCGGGATTTTGTGTTACAAGTGGCGCGCGAGGATACATCATAGATGAGATGCAAATCTGAAGGCGTGGTCACTTTGAATCAAAGATTGTCTCCAAAGTCCTGCGGTAGAGCGGCCTTAAAAGGCGGAGAGAATGTGAAGCGCTTTTCGCCAAGGGGCCGCTTGCTATTGAGGTTGAAAATTTCGGCTTCGTGGGCTTTTTTTCAAGATACATTGCTACGAAAGTCTATATATGTGAAGAAGATTGAGGTAATTGAGAGCCAATCTGGTGAGCGGTTCTTCTCAGAGGGGCAGATATTTAAGCTTAATATATGAATATGTTTAGAGAGGGATAGGAGGAAGGCTACATGACCAGAGTATTTTTGGCAGCTTCAGCAGCAATTTTAGTGTTTGCTCTGATGTTATCGCCAGCAATGGGATATTCCATTTGCAGTTCAGATAATCCATCATATTCCACTGGCGCAGGAACCCCATATCAGTACACAGCAAGTTCGGG
>CAZXBV010000090.1:1266-5977 GCA_964639155.1 uncultured Methanotrichaceae archaeon | reverse complement strand
ATAAAACGATCTATAGCACTTTTATACAATCTTTCGTCCCTTCCACCATTTTCTTGGATCCAGAGCTCCCCGATATTTGGCGATCACTTCTTTTCCTAAGATTAGCCCGCCGATCCAGAAGGAGGCTTCGCCAGAGATGACCAGCGCCGAAGAGAGAGCTACTTTTCCTTTGGAGGATAGTGATGTCATCGGGACCAGGAAGAGGCCGCCGTAAAGAAGGCAGGATAGGCCGATCAGGCCCAATCCCAGTCGCCGCTTCCATCGAATCGGCTTTTTCGGCTCACGCGACTTGACTACTTTTTGCTTTTCTACCGCGCAAGAATCTCCGATGCCGCTCAAGATTACCTCATGTCCTTCAGGCTCTCAAGAGCCAGATCCACTTTATTTTGCATCACTCGAACAAGGCGCTCGTTTCCCTCCACCTTCGTGAACCGGGCCTGAACCATGCGCCTTGTTTCAGAAGGTGCAGGGCCACCGGTCCTGTCTCGTAACGCCACGTTCTTCTTGGGATCTAGAGCCGTATCCAGCATCTTATTGGTGAACCCCATCTTGCTAGGGGTGATCTTTGCCACCCTTTGGGCTGCAGAATCAAGATCTTCCATCGTGGGATCTTCTCCCATTGCAGCAAGAGCCCCAACGATCTGATGCGCCGTCCTGAAAGGAATCCCCGTCACTCTCACCAAGGAATCTGCAATCTCAGTCGCAGTGGAAAAACCGGCGCTTGCACTAATTTCCAGATGATCGAGATTTACTCTCGCAGAATCGATACATCCTGCCATGATCCGGACCGCGCTCCGGCTCAAAGATACGCTCCGCCAGAGGTTGGGCGTAACCTCTTGAAGATCTCTGTTGTAGCTCATGGGAAGGGCTTTGCAGATGGCAAGTGCGCTAACGAGTGAACCGATAACTGAACCTGTCTTTCCCCGAACAAGCTCGGCGGTGTCGGGGTTCTTCTTCTGAGGCATGATCGAACTTGTAGATGCGAATAGGTCGTCGATCTCCAAATAGCCGAACTCAGAAGTGCTCCAGAGTATGATCTCTTCAGCCAGCCTGCTCAAGTTTGTCATCAATATGGCAAGATCTGACATGACCTCTAGAATGAAATCCCGTGTCGATACGGCATCCATGCTGTTTTCCACGAGCCCCCCAAACCCCAGAAGCTCGGCGGTTCTTTCCCGATCTATGTCAAACCCGGTCGACGCGAAAGCTGCCGCGCCCAGCGGCGACAAGTTGACCCGAGGATATGCATCTTTCAACCGGTCAAAGTCTCGGAAGAAAGCGTCGGCATGAGCCAGAAAGTGGTGAGCGAGAGTTGTAGGCTGAGCGTGCTGGAGATGGGTGAATCCTGGAACGATCGTCTCTGTGTTTTCTTCAGACCTCTTAACCAAAACCTGAGCGAGAACGCAAAGTTCCTCCATTAAGGATAGAACCTGATCTCGAAGAGCGATCCTGATACAGGTCGCCACTTCGTCGTTTCTGGACCTTCCGGTATGCATTCTGCCACCTACTGTCCCGATCTTCGATATGAGCTCAGCCTCTATCGCCTCGTGGACGTCTTCGCCCTCGCCAAGCTTTGACTCCACGATTTTTCCCAGTGCCTCAACGATTTCAGAAAAGTCTTCAGAAGATATCAGTCCTCGTTCTTTCAACATCACCAAATGGGCTCGGTCTACCAAGAGATCCGCCTCGAAGATCCATTGGTCAGCCTCTCGCGATGATATGAACTCGAGAACGTCTTTAGATATCTGGCCCAGCCGCGCTCCTCTCAACAACATGGTATTCAGCTCTTTGCACTCCCGCATTGATCTTCACGTAATTGTAAGTCAGTTCAGCTCGTGTACTCGGCGTTGATCTTCACGTAATCATAGGTCAGATCACAGCCGAAACAGCGGGCGCGCCCGTCGCCCAACCCTAAGTCCAGGTTGATCGTCAATTCCTTGGAACGCATGATCTTTTCGGCCTTTGAAAGAACACCTTCAATGATCTTGCCCCGCTCGACCAAGAAGACATCAGACGCTCCATCGCTTATGGAAAGCGTGATCAGATCAAGATCGAGATCGGCACCCGACCGCCCGGCTGCAGCCACAATTCTGCCCCAGTTAGGATCTTCGCCAAAGATTGCAGTCTTGACAAGGGAGCTTCTCATTATCGTTCGGGCCGCCGATTTTGCGTCATCCTGGGTTGCCGCACCCGTAACGATGGTCTCGACTCGTTTGGTTGCGCCTTCGCCGTCTCCTGCCATGATCCTCGCAAGCTCCACGCAGACGTAACTTAAGGCTTCCCTGAAAACGTCGACTTCACATTCTTTTTTCCCGGTGGCGGTGATCAGGACCATGTCGTTGGTGCTGGTGTCTCCATCCACGATCAACATGTTGAAGCTCTCATCAACTGCCTCGACCAGACACTGCCTTAAGATCTCAGGGGGTAGGGCGGCATCGGTGTAAAGGAACGATAGCATGGTGGCCATGTTGGGCTCGATCATCCCTGCGCCTTTGGCAATTCCCGCAATTCTGATCCCTTCATGCTCTATGGCCACTTCTTTTGGCACTGTGTCGGTGGTCATTATGGCCGTGGCAGCTTCCTTGCTCGCTTCAGGGCTGCTTCTCAGTTGGGGCTTGATCTCTTCGAAGATCTCGGCCATGAGATCGAGATCTAGATACCTGCCTATAACGCCGGTAGAGGCAACGCCGATGCTATTTGCAGGGACCGACAGATGATTTGCCAAGAGGCCTGCCATCTTCGTTGCATCTTCGATCCCCTTCGCACCGGTGTAAGCGTTGGCGCAACCGCTGTTGGCGATTATTCCGTCCAATCGGCCAATTGAAAGGTTCTCTTCGGTGACGTCGAGAGGGGCTGCCCGAATCTTGTTGGTGGTAAAGACTCCCGCAGCGTTTCCGCTGGCAGCGATGATTGCAATGCCGTATTTGCCCCGTTTGGCTCCGCAGGCTCTAACTCCATCGATAGCGCATATACCGCCTTCAATCGTCTCCAATATCAGAAGCCTCCTGGCCCAGACCTGCTATGATGTCGCCCCTCGTCACTATCCCCACTAACTTTCTCGCCTCGTCGACCACTGGAAGCCGATTGATTCTGTGTTTGACCATCATCGATGCGGCCTCTTCGATGGTGTCTTCTGGGCCCAGTGCCTGAACCTTCTTTGTCATAACCTCGGAAACTGGCATCGTGCCCACTTCTTCGGCACCTGCCTGCATTTTCTCCCAACGTATGAGGTCCCTTATCGGCACCTCCAGAATCTCAAGAGGGCTCGGGAGCCAAAGTCCGCTTTCTTCTCTTGTTGAGAGGAGCTTGAGAAGATCTGACTCCGAAACTACTCCCACCAATTCGTCGCCTTTCAGAACTGGCATTCCGCTGATCCCGTTCTTCTTGAGGAGACGCACAGCTTCGCTCACGGTGTCAGAAGCCTTACATGTCACAGGATCTGGGTTCATCACGTCTCTGATCATCATGTCCTTACCTCGCCCTCAATCTGATCCTTTTCTATTTACCCTTTCCACTCTTTTTACTATTATTTTTGCTATTTTGGCCGTTTAAGGAGCGCCGCCTGGGAACCAGAGTCCTGTGGTTTCCTCAAGTCCAGTCATGAGGTTCATGTTCTGGATGGCCTGGCCTGATGCGCCCTTGACCAGGTTGTCTATGGCCGATATTACTACGATACGATCACCAGTACCATCGATCTCAAACGAGATGTCGCAGAAGTTGGACCCTCTGACCGCGCCAAGCGATGGGGTTCCGTTTGCCATTCTGACAAATGGCGCATCTTTGTAGAAATCTGCATAGATTCCTGCGATCTCGACTGGATCTGGGATCTTCCCCGCGAACTCGTCTTTGACCAAGACGTGAGCCGTGGTGAGAATTCCTCGAATTGCGGGAACGACGTGAGGCGTAAAGTTCACCTTGATGCCAGGTGAAAGGCGGGAAAGCTCCTGCCTGATCTCGGGCACGTGTCTGTGAGTGGTAAGCTTGTATCCCTGGACGTTCTCGGCTATGTTGGGATAATGGCTCGTTGCAGAAGGTGCGTTTCCGGCACCAGATATGCCGGATTTCGAGTCGAAGACAGCTCTTTCTACCAATCCAGCTTTCGCCAGAGGGGCTACGGCCAGGGTCGCTCCAGTTGGATAACAACCAGGGTTTGCGACCAAGTCAGCACCCTTTACTTCAGGATGAATTTCGGGCATTCCAAAGGCGGCTTCTATGAAGGCCTTGTGTTTCATGTTGTAGGTCTCTTCGAAGACGTCTTTTGACAACCTGTAGTCGGCGCTGAGATCGACTACTTTGGAGCCAGCTTCCAACAGTTCAGGCACCCATTCCATAGCGGTTCCGTGAGGTACTGCGGTGAAAACGAGGTCGCACCGTTCTCCGACTTCTGCTGCAGATGGCGCTTCAAAGGATAGAGATGTGATACCTTTGAGGTGAGGGTGAACCTTTTCGACTGGCGTCCCAGCCAACTTTCGTGATGTGACGCAGACAGCTTCTGCTTCTGGATGGAGGCTCAGCAAGCGGAGCAGCTCTCCACCGGTGTAACCGGACGCGCCGATTATGCCGATCTTTATCATGGTCACAAGACCATAACGGTCTCGTATAAATTGAATACGCTGGAAGATCTCCATAGATCGCCAATCATCAAGAGAATACCGAAAGCCACACTGAGTGCAAACTGTTGTTCCATCATGGCCTAATATGCCACAAATCA
>CAZXBV010000090.1:0-1166 GCA_964639155.1 uncultured Methanotrichaceae archaeon | reverse complement strand
GTTGTTCCATCATGGCCTAATATGCCACAAATCATCGACCATTGCAGATATCAAAAGCCATTGATGCAAGACTCAATCCGGCACCTTTGATCCGATCTCGATCTTCCAAGCATGTGAGCCATCGTTGTGGAATCCAGGAGGTCCCATGGGCTGCGCCCATGAGCGCCCCGACGATTGAAGCTATGGAATCGGTATCTCCCCCACCAGAAGCTGCGGCTATCAGGGCTTCTTCAGGCTCAAACTTGAGATAGCAATAGAAAGCCGCGGGCACCGTTTCTATGACCATGGGCGAGGTTCCAATCTCCTTTAAGGCCTCTGGCGGGTCGAGATCCTGGAGTTCTTTGGCCATGAGGAGGTGGCGGGCGAACTTGGGATCTGCCCTCTCTGAGAATTTGGCTGCCATCTCCGTCACCTTGGAAGGCGAAAAGCCAAGCAACCCAAGAGCAACACCTGTTGCCACGGCTATTGCTCCGGCTCTTGCCGCAGGCGAGCTGTGAGTTGGAAGGCTCTGCAAGTCTGCATATCGAGAGACCAAGTCCAGATTGCAGTAGTAGACCAGTCCGATGGGCGCGCACCTCATAGCAGATCCGCAAGTGGGTGTGGGAAGTCCTGATTCTTTCCAGGATACGTCTTCCAAGAGTCCCTGGATCGCGGCGTTGCTGGTCCATCCAACGCCTCTGTTCAGCGATGGATCGGTCAGCCAGCACTTCCCCCAGTCTTTCAGCTTAAGGACGAAACTTTCGATGTCGAAGAATCCAGTTTCGATTATCGATTCGGCGAGAAGGAGTGTCTGCTCAGTGTCGTCGGTGTATTGGCCTTCTTTTAGATTGCAGTGGAAGTGGTCTTTGTCTGGAGAGATCATATCGCAGACGGTGCCGATACATTCCTTGATTTTGTCCGCGGAGAATCCTTCTACCGGCATTCCTAGAGCGTCACCTACAGCTAATCCCAGCATGCATCCCTTACATCGGTCCACCACGTCTACTTCCATGGTTTTGGGGTTTGAAGTACTTGGACTAATAACCATCGGAGTCATCCGGGGTGGTACGATATGGGTGGGTACAACATGAGGTGGTACGGCCTCTGGCGAGGGTGGAACGATTTCGAGGTAACCATTCGGGCGCCCATGATCGGCATCGTTAGCCTCAATTTGCAAGATTTTTCAT
>CAZXBV010000089.1:3769-5985 GCA_964639155.1 uncultured Methanotrichaceae archaeon | reverse complement strand
GTCAGCTTCCTTCGCCCTCAAAAAAGTCGATCATGGCGCAAAGCAGGTCGTGGTCCTGGAGCATTCCCATGAGCTTCTGCTGGGATGTGACCACAGGGATCTGATCGATCACCTCTTTTCGCATCAACCTCGCACATTCGCTCACCTCGCTGCTCTTTATGGCGGTTACTGCCGGGACCATGGCTTCACTTACAGGAACGTTTCGAAGCTCGATCCGCGATACGCCGTAATAGAAGCTCACAGTGTCTCTGGTGCTTTCCCAGGCCCATTCGTCGTCCTCGGGTGCCGCGGACATGTCCGACTTTTCCACATAATCCTCGATCACGCTGGCGTTTATCAGGTCCCGATCTGAGACGATTCCCACCAATTTTAGGTCAGAGTCTAAGACAGGACTGGCTTGAGCGCTTGCGTATTCCATCACCGCACCCACAACGGGAAGCGGCATCTCATCCCAAACCACAATCATCTTTCTTTCAAAATAGTTCTCGATAGATTCCGTTATCCCAAGATCCACCACGACTTTTATCAAATCCGCCACCGATACGATCCCGACCAGAGCGCCGTCTTCGATCACGGGGATTCGTCTTATGTTGTTCTCGGTTAATAGCTTAGCAACCTCGATCACAGAGCTTTCTGGTGTCACCACCACGGGGTTTCTGGTCATGATCAGGGCGATCTGATCCTCCTCGGGATTGCCGAGGAGGTCGGACCTCGTTACCATCCCGATCAGTTCGCCTTTCTTGATCACAGGGACTCCAGAAACCTGCCTTTCTTTCAGAGTCTCCAAGACGTGGTCTCGGTTCCCAGGAACGTCCACGTAAGCCACGTCTTTGACCATGATGTCCTTGACCAAGATCTCGTTCAAGACCTCTCCCCCGGCACGGTCAGAACCGGGACTTTGGCGGCGCGGACCACCTTCTCTGCCACGCTTCCCAGGAGGAATTTATCAAGACCCGTGCGGCCGCACGCGCCCAAGACGATCAAGTCTGCGCCCTCTTCGTCGGAAAAATGGAGCAGCTCCTCGCCGGGGTTGCCCTCAAGCACCTTTTTGATGCAAACAAGACCAGCCTGGTTGACCATCTTCTCAATTTGTTCTGTGGCCTCGTCACCCTCTCTGAGCAAGAGGTCCCTGATACTCGCAAGAGCCATGTCCTCTGGAAGATGGCTCAGCCTTCCGGTATCGGCAACGTAAACTGCGATGATGTCGCCCCCAGAACACTTGGCAAGCTCAATTCCCCACTCAGCCGCTCGTTCGCTGTGTTTCGAGCCGTCAGTTGCGATCATGATTCTTTCAAACATAGAACTTACCCCTAAAATACGGCCATAATATCAGAGGGCCTAGCCCTCCGGACCACGCTTGCGAGAGGATCTTTTACCCCCCACAAGTTGTCCGACCGCCCATCGATGATCATTAATCTGCCCTCTTTTCCCACCTTTATAGAGCCGACCCTATCTTCGATGCCCAGGATCTGAGCACCATTTAGAGTGCACATCTTAAATACTTGTCTATCGTTATGCGCCAGCGCTTTGGATGCAAGTTTCATCTCGGAGAACATGTTCGGCGAGTTTAGCATGACGTTGTCGGTCCCAAGGCCCACAACGATCCCCCTCTCAAGCATCTGGGCCACCTTTGGAAGGCCGACCCCTGTCACCAGGTTGGACCTAGGACAGATCACCACCGGCACGGAAGAATCTGCCACCTTTTTCAAGTCCTCTGATGTGGCTTGGGTTAGATGGACCAAGTGATCGGGCTCAAATTCGAGCGCGGGCTCTATGTCATCCCGACTTGATTCGCCTGCGTGGAACGCCACTTTCCTATTATGAGCGCGGGCGGCGTTCACGATGGCATCTACCAAAGCAAAAGTGTAGTCCCTGGTGCTGCTGATCCCCACACCCCAACATCGTGGATGGATCTCGAATGAGCCTGGATTTGGCCTCCCAAAGGTTCTGGCGATGAGGGGGATCGACTCCAAGGCCTCAAGTAGCATGTCGACGCCTGAAGGCCCCCCTTCACGAAAATCGGCAAAGGCACAGGTTCCTGTAGCCCTCATATCACGAAGCGAGGTTCGCATACCCTCCACGAGTTTGGATCGAGATGTTGTTTCCAGGACCTGATGTTTCAGCCCCTTTGGTCCGACCAGTTCTGAAAGGGGCATGAAGGGTGGGTCCTTGATGACGGAGTCGCCTAAATGAGTGTGGGCGTTGACAAAAGATGG
>CAZXBV010000089.1:0-3669 GCA_964639155.1 uncultured Methanotrichaceae archaeon | reverse complement strand
GTGGGTCCTTGATGACGGAGTCGCCTAAATGAGTGTGGGCGTTGACAAAAGATGGGCATATTATGCCCTCGAGCTCAGTCTCCACCTTTTCGCATCCTATCTCCTTTATGATGCCCTTTTCTATGCAGAGATAACCATCCACTGGCTCGAACTCGTCGCCCAATATAACGGTTCCAGAAAGAAGGATCTCGCCCTCCGGGCCAATTGCGCTACCCCGGTCAGTCGCGTCTTCCAGGTTGGCACCATACTCTTGGTTGGCACCATCTCCCTGTTTTGTCACGCACCCCTTTCCGATCTTATCCGTCAAGTCCATCTCGTTCATTCTTGAGGGCGGGTAATCTATTTAGCTTCTGCTCATCGCTTTCCTTTGGTATGAAACGACCCTTCGTCCGGATAAATAGCGCCATGAGCGCCGACGGGAAGATCAGCTCCATCGAAAGAAGACAGATCAAGATCTCCAGTCCCAAAGACCTGGAAAGGGTGAAACGTCTCCGCGCCGAGAGCGATGCCATTATGGTTGGGGTTGGGACCGTTCTGGCAGACGATCCGGGGCTTAAGATCAAGTCTCCAGATCTGAGGAATATGAGGATTCAGAGAGGATTGTCCGAAAACCCATTGAGAGTTGTAGCAGACAGCCTGGCAAGAACCCCGCCTTCGGCCAAAGTATTGGGTGACGGTTGTATCATCGCCGTATCAGAGGCGGCACCTTCTGAGAGGTTGAAGGCTATCGAGGATCGATGTGATGTCGTGGTTGCGGGCAAGGACAAGGTAGATTTAGAAGAGCTTCTCGGCGAGCTTTGGAGACGGGGGGCAAGAACGCTGATGGTTGAAGGGGGTGCCACCCTTAACTGGAGCCTCATTGAGGCAGGGCTTGTAGACGAGATCTCCGTCTACATAGGCACCATGATAATAGGGGGCGAAAGTGCCCCAACACTGGTGGATGGTGTCGGATTTTGCAAAGATTTCCCACAGCTCAAGCTAGTATCCGCCGAAAAATTAGGTGGAGGCGCGCTCCTCTCCTGGCGCGTACTCCAATGAGATTTTGAGGAGTGATGAATGTCTCAGCTGCGCATCCAGTTGTCCCAGCCTTCGGCCCTTTCAACAAGAATCGAACAGAGGTCCTCTGCCATCTGGAAGGGGATTCCTACGACCACGAAATCGTCTTCTAACCCAGCGTTCTTGGCAGCACCGTCGCAGCCCAAAGACACGTTGACTTCGCCTTTGAGTATTGGAGAAGAAGTTGCATCGACACAGAATGACTGTATTCCTGCAGTGTTGAACTCGACTCTTCCGCCTTCTTTGTATAACACTGTCTGGACGATCCGCCTGGCTTGGAAAGGTTTACCGACGAATATAATCACGTCGGGTTTCATAGTCATCTTCTCCAACGGAGTGACAAGTGTCGCAACGGTACCTCCTGGTTCTTGGGCAGGGAAGTTTGAAACTATGTTGGCTCCGGCGTCCTTCGTCACGCATTTGTTGAGCTTGGAGAAATATAAGTTTCCAGAGGAGATGTTGTCGGGAAAATCCATGAGTCCCAGTCCGGATGCACCGCCTTTGCAAGCGTGGGAAGCCACCTTGGCAAGGGTGGTTTCGCCTCTAAGCCTTGCTGCCTGAACCATCTCGCAGTAGCGGAGCGGTTCTTGAAGCAATTCGACGTCTTTGGGTATGTCACCTTCCTCTCTGAACAGCTTGACGCCTACCGGGTTTGTGTCCAGATCAAGAGTTTCGACCAAGATTTTTGCCATCTCATCAAGTTCTATGGGAATGCCTCCAGTTTTTTCCTGATAAGGCATTATTCGATGCTGTACATCACTCTTGCGCTTAGCAGGTGGGACCGTTTGCGCCTTTTTGTGCTTCAGAAGCGAACTGGTGAATTGGACAGGATGTTGATGGATATAGTAGAAATGGGAGG
The DNA here is from genome assembly GCA_964639155.1 of uncultured Methanotrichaceae archaeon. GTDB lineage: Archaea > Halobacteriota > Methanosarcinia > Methanotrichales > Methanotrichaceae > CAYWZG01. Next base: position 1,754 of record CAZXBV010000089.1, on the reverse strand, counting down.
GATTAACATCGAAAGTTAGACTGATTTGGAAAATCACGATCTAAATGACAAAGATTAGAGGGGGGTTCTGCGATTCAAAAGCGTTGGAACCGTCAAAACCCGGTACCTTCCAAAACTGAATTTCCGCCCTAAGTTCCTTACTACAGTGTTTAAAGATACATTTCGGAGTTCAGAACTTTGCGCAAACTTCGCGAGGCACCTTCACTCGTCCACACCATTTTCGTCTGCTTCCATCATCTCGTCTGGGTAAATGTCCACCACGATCCCCATCTCGTCAAGCAGGGTTGCTGTGTCGCCATCATTGTTCCAGATCGCGCTTCTACGATTCATGTAAAGATCAGTGACCGTATCGTTGCCCTCGGATGTGTAGACAGTTACCGAAGCTTCTGGCTCCAGAACGAAGTCCATTGGGAACTCGTAAGTGTAATTCGCCTCATCCTGCAAAATCCAGCCGGTCATGTTCTGAGCCGATTCGCCCAAGTTGACGATCTCCACCCATTCTTCAGACCAGCTGGCATTGGAAATCTCCACAAGATATGCGACTGCCATCTCTTCGACTTCATCGGACGAAGTCTCATTTTCCTCGGCGAAACTCAGACCCAAAACAGTGACCAAAAGGGCCGAGATCAAAACCATATATTTCATGACTCGGGTCATGGTAGCAATACCTCCGAGCATATCTATTTGTGTTCAAAAGATTTAAACTTTACTAAAAATTGAAATGTCAAAGATTTCATCCTAAATCACTTTATTGGATATGTTGAGGGCTCATCGTAAGAGGTGCATTCCTCAAAGTTACTGACGGAGAAATCTGAGCAAATATCAAGCTCGTTTGAGTTTTGGATTTGTTCAAGTGTTACAAGAATAAATAATAGTCAAGAACCAATCGATGCTATTCGATTGATTTTCAAAAGAAATATTACTAAAGACACAAATAAGGCAAATCTTAAGCCCTTATGAATTTGAGATTTGCCGAATATGTGTCGTCGAGCACGATATATTCAGACTTCAAACAATGTATTCAGAGATCGATTCGCCCGAGGCATCTAGTAAAGTTGCAGTCTCGCCCTCGTTCCATACAGACTCTTCGAATCCCCAGTAAAGATCTGTTGCAGTATCGTTTCCGACCCTTGAGTGGACTTTGACCTTCGCTTCAGGGACCAAGACGAAACCATCGGGGAATTCGTATGTGTTATTTCCCTCATCGATCAGCTCCCAGAAGGTGAAATCCTGGACGGCCATTCCGGAATTGGCGATCTCGACCCATTCGCCTTCGATCAGGTTCACATCGATTATGGTCACTGCAACGTCGAATCCTGGAGGGAGATCTCCGGGCGACGAATCATCTTCAGCGGCGACAGTTCCGACCAGAAGGGCCGAAAGGATCAATCCAATCTGAACAAACTTCCAATTTGACATAACTAATCTAACCTCCCACTTTTTACAGGTATAATTCTCGGAAAGGAACTTAAGCTTTTCTCGAAAGCCTTGACGGCTTGACAAGATCAACCAATCAGGAGTGGCACTTTCGGGATTAAGACAATCGAAAATACTGCAATTAATTCCTAACGTTTGGCATACTGCTGGCTTTGGTCGATCTATGTGATAACAGTCCTTTGGTCTAAGCCAAAGTCGCGATCGTTAGGAGGCCACCTGGAAACGCGACGCTCATTTTATGAATATATCGAAGCATGAGGGGTGCGCGGATCTAACCCACAAAAAAGTAGCAAAGTATATATCGGTTGCCGATAAAT
>CAZXBV010000088.1:0-6143 GCA_964639155.1 uncultured Methanotrichaceae archaeon | reverse complement strand
TTATGATTGCACCGGCACAATCTAAAAATCGAGTGAGATCACTGGGTCGGAACACCAGAATGAAGATCCTTCTGTAGGTCAAAACAATCTATGCGTGCGAGTTTTGGGATCTCAATGTGGATAAACCCGTATTTCAAAAAAGCCAAAATCACTTGATTTCTGGATAGTGCCCATTAACATACAATGTAAATCATCAGTAAACAATTGCTAAGATGGATACATATTTCCAATATCGTCCATAACATTCCAACTTTTCAACAATACATTTGAATGATTGTAATTTTTCGGTGATCTGCGTGCCCTACTTGGGATGAACATCGAAGCGTTAGATCAGTTCGAGATAGAGTTATCTACCTTTGCAGTCAAGGGCCCTAAACACATAGGATTGGGGGTTTTCGAATAAGAATCGCCTTGGTGTTAGTACTGCTCCTTTTGTTCACAACGAGTCTCACTTCAGAGGCCAAGGTTGTGGTGATTGACAGGGGCGGTAGTGGGGACTTCAAGACTGTAAGGAACGCAATCTCTTCGGCGGTCGTTGGAGACGTGATAGTCTTAAAGCCAGGAGTTTACAGAGAAGGCGAGATAGTGCTCGACAAGAGCGTATCGATCGTTGGAGATGAAGGAAGGGTAACAATCGATGGTGGTGGCAAGACCGCCTTTCGGATAAATGCCAAAGACTGTATTCTTTCCAACCTCGAGATAAAGAATGCCAAAGATGTGCCCGGCATTGTAATAAACACCTCAAAAAGCCGGATCGAGAGATGCACCTTGAAAGAATGCTCTACAGGCATCCTCTTTTCCGGGTCCGCTCCCACATCGTCCACCGATAACCACATATTTGAATGCGTTCTTGAAAACTGCACATATGGGGTCCGATTTTTGGGTGGCGAAAACAACGTCCTCAAAGATTGTGTAATCCATTCTTCCTTAGGTGTCGAGATATCCGGATCGCAAAAGTGTGAGATTTCAGGCAGCACTTTCCTTGGGGAAAAGGGCATCAAAGTTGATAATTCCACAGGTTCTGCTTTCCACAATTGCACCTATCTTGCCTCTAATGGGATCGAAATTGTTGGATCCCAAAACGTCTCGATAGCCAACAACAAGTTAGAATGTGTCTCTTTTGGCATCGATCTCGATGAATCTGAACTGTGTGAAATTGTAAACAACACCATCACCGGATCAATGAGTTATGGGCTGGTTTTGTCCGATTCAAAGGAGAACCTCATATCCGAAAACAACTTAACCGAATGTCGTGTTGGTCTGGACTTAGCTCGTTCCAACGAGAACATTGTCAGAGGAAATCTGGCTCAAGAGTGCAAGATAGGTCTGAGGTTGAAAGATTCTCTCGAAAACGTCCTTCAGAGTAATCAGTTGATCCAAAACGAGATTGCAGGAATGTATCTTGAGGGTTCGAGCAGCAACAGAATCGAAGAGAACTATTTGGCAGAGAACGGAAACGGCCTTTTCTTGAAAGAATACTCTGAAGAAAATCTGATAGAAAAGAACGTCGTAAGGAAGAATCAGTACGGTATATCTCTCACCGAATCTAGCCAAAACAAGTTCCAAGACAATAGGATCGAAGAGAACTTCTACAACCTCAGGATAGAGGGCACCCCTTCAACACTTGGAGATGATGCATACCGCCAGGAGATGGACGAAAGCAACCTGGTGGATGGAAAACCGATCTGTTACTTGGTGGGACAAAAGGACTTCTCGGTGCAAGAATGTGGCTTTTTGGCTCTCGTGAACTGCAACAATGTGACGGCGGAAGGTTTGACCCTATCTAACAACAGTGCTGGCCTCCTTCTAGTGAACTCTACTAAATGCGTCATCAGGAACTCGTCTTTCGTTCGAGACGAGGTGGGCCTATCCATGATTGAATCGGTCAATTGCAAAATCGTGGCTAGCAACGCTCGAAACTGCAGCGTCGGATTTGGATCGATCAGTAGCGAAAAGTGCGCGTTAGAGGGTTGCAGTGCCAAAGGCTGCCAGGAATCTGGATTCGATCTTGAATCGTCGTCTGGAATCATCATGAAGAATCTGAACTCGACCGGAAACGGGCAAGGGATCTCTCTGCTCGAATCTGCGTCCTGTCAGATCCTTCGCTCAGACTTCTTCAACAATCTGAACGAAGGCGTGAGGTTGATGAGATCTCCCAAGTGCATCCTTTCTGAGAACCATGTACGTGAGAATCAGTGGGGTATTCGCCTCTCCAGCTCTGAGGGCAATCTCTTGATCAAGAACGATGTGAAACAAAATCAAGATGCAGGCATATCCTTAAACCAACTCACCGGTGCCACGGTCACCGCCAACACGGCCCACATGAACGGAGACGGAATCTTCCTGCAGGCGGCAGAGGCGGTGAACATTGATGGCAACAACCTAAGCCTCAACAGCCGTTATGGTCTTAGGATGAGCTACTCTACAAACTGCAAAGTGACCGGATGTGAGTTTTCCGGGAACGGTGTGTCTGGGGCAAGTCTCGTCGATTGTAGCGGGAACATCTTATACCACAATTGCTTTACCGATAACGGGAACTGGATGTTACCCCAAAACGCCATCGACAACGGCGAGAACCTCTGGGACGGGGGACAAACCCTTGGCGGAAACTACTGGAGCGACCACTCTGTGATCGGAAATCCAGGCTCGGTGCCAAAGAAGATCGCTTCGATTGGGGTCGACAGGTACCCATTCCAGGATCCCATGGGTTGGAGAAGATAAAGATGGAAGAGGTTGCAACGGAAAAGGCAGCGTCAAAAAAGCCTGTGATGGAGAATGTGGCGATTGACGATCTTGACATCAAGCTGATTAGGGAGGTCCAAGAGGGGATCAGTCTTTCGCCAAGTCCGTATAGAGATGTGGGCGAAAAACTTGGGATCTCAGAAGAGGACGTGATCGATAGACTGAATTCGCTCATAAGGAGGGGGATCGTGAGGCGGTTTTCTGCCACCATCGGGCATAGGGCCTTGGGAATCTCGGCCAACGCGATGGTAGTCTGGCAGGTTCCTCTCGATCGAGTAGAAGAGGTCGGGGCGATTATGGCCTCTTTTGATCAGGTTACTCACTGTTACGAGCGGCCGCTTCGGCCTGATTGGCCTTACAACCTCTACACAATGGTCCACTCCCACAGCAAGGAACGATGCAGAGACGTTGCTGCCAACATATCTCAGATATGCGGGATAGATGAGTACATGGTCATATTTAGCGATAGGGAATTTAAGAAGACGGGGGCCAAGATCTGAAAAAGCTATTTCCACTCTATTTTGACATATCTTCCAAAAAGGTGGTGATCTTCGGCGGAGGTGCGGTGGGCGGCCACAAAGCCGAGCTTTTCTCCGGTTATGCCGAAGTAGTGGTGATAAGCAAAGATTTCACTCCGCGGCTTTTGGAGATGGGTTCAGAGGGATCTATCAAGTTGATCCAAGCGGATCTATCTTACGCAATCGATTCTTCCGACTCTGCCATTTCCTCCGATATTGTAGATACTTCTGCAAATACTATTGACCCCACAGAATTGTCTTTTGACGCAGAAAGTCTCCTGAAAGGAGCTTTTTTGGCAATTATCGCAACAAGTGACTCAAAGCTCAACCAAATTCTGGAAAAAAAAGCTCAGAAACTCGGAGTCCTGGTAAATAAAGCCGATGGGATCGGAGACGTGGTTGTCCCCTCCATAATCGAGCGTGGCCCCATAACCGTGGCCATATCCACTCACGGTCAGAGCCCTGCCCTCGCCAGGCATCTTCGGTTGAGACTGGAAGGAGGGGAACTCGCCAGGAACTATGGAGGGATGGCCCGCATCCTTGGTCAGATCAGATCAGAACTGAAGCATACGGTGGATCGCCAGAAAGATCGAAAGACGATTTTCTGGAGCATAATCTTAGATGAAGACATATGGTCCCTTCTGGACGAGTCCTATGAAAAAGCCTATAAGAAGGCCCGAGAACATTTCGACCCGAATGAGCCAGATAGCCTCGATGCAGGTGACTCACCGAAAGGCGAGCATCGAAGAGATTGAACTGTCTTGGCACGGCGACGTGGAGATGCTTCTAGACTGGATCTATTCTCACGATCTAGTGGACGAATGCGTCGTGCTCATGACCTGCAACCGAAGGGAGATCTATGTGGTTTCGCCTCGGGGCGAAAAGGTGCTCTTCGAGTTCGCCAAGAAGGCGAGGATCTCCTCGCGAATAATCGATTTTAAGAATCAAGACGAGTCGATTCGTCATCTCCTCAAGCTGGCTTCGGGAATGGAGTCCATGATCATAGGAGAAGATCAGATACTGGGTCAGATGAAGGATCTTTACACCATTGCCAAGGATGCGGGAACGACTGGATGGATGCTGGACACAGCTTTCAAGAAGGCAATCCAGGTGGGAAAACGGGTCCGCAGGGAGACTAGCATCAACGAGAGATCAATCTCGGTGGGATCGGCCGCGGTCGACATGGCCGAGGAGATATTGGGTGGGCTTGAGGGAACCACTGTTTTGGTGATCGGTGCTGGTGAAACTGGGGAGCTAATATCAAAGGCGCTCATGTCAAGAGAAGTGGGCACGCTTTACGTTACCAACAGGACCTTTAGCACCGCCCTTTGCCTTGCTGCCAATCTCGGCGGGATGGCAGTTCCATTCGATCAGATGAAAGATCACATTGCAATCTCGGACGTGGTGATCAGCGCCACTTCTGCACCTCACTATATCCTGACAAAGCCGGACATGGAAGAGGTCATGAAAAAACGAGGGCAAAGAACGCTGCTCATCATCGATATAGCAAATCCCAGAGACGTGGACGACGCCGTGGGCGAGATGGAATGTGTGGAGCTCAGGAACATAGACGGCCTTCGCGAAATCAGCACCGAGAATATGAGGCTTAGGATGGCTGAGATGGTGAAGGCAGAGGCCATCATCGAAGAAGAGCTGGGGCTCCTCAAGGCCAAATACAAAAGAAAAGGGGCCGAAGAGCTTCTTGCAGACATATATTTCTTGGCAGAGGAGATCAAATCTCAAGAATATCAGCGGGCCATAAACAAGCTGGGCACTCGTCACACGCTGGGCGAAGCAGAGCAGAAGGTCTTGATGGACATGAGCCATTCCATCGTGAACAAGATCTTTGCCGAACCCACTAAGGTCCTGAGGAATGCTTCGGAAAAGGGCGATACATATTTTGTAAAGTGTGTGGCAAAGCTGTTCGGAGTGGAGGTTGAAGATGAGAAGGATGCGACGACTTCGTAAGGCGGGTTTGAGAGATCTCGTTTCTGAGACCAAGGTTTCGACTAAAGACTTGATTCAGCCACTCTTCGTCGATGAGCGGCTCGATAAGCCCGTTCCTATCGAGTCGATGCCAGGTCAAATGAGGCACAGCCTCGATAGCCTGGCCGAAGAGGTTGGCGAACTGGAAGATATTGGAGTTCCTGCTGTGATCCTCTTTGGGTTGCCAGAGACGAAAGATGAGGTCGGGTCTGGCGCTTACGATCCTGAGGGGATAATACAAAAGGCCATCTCCCGGATCAAAGAGGTTTCAGACATAGTGGTCATGGCGGATTTATGTCTATGCGAATACACAAGCCATGGCCATTGCGGCCTCGTTGAAGGTGAGGGTGAGTGCTCAGAAGTTTTGAACGACGAAACGCTCTCATTGCTCGGAAAGGTTGCGGTCGCTCAGGCCCTGGCAGGAGCTGACGTTGTGGCACCCAGCGGGATGATGGATCATATGGTCGCAGCCATTCGTGCAGCTCTCGATGGAGAAGGGTTCTGCGACGTTCCAATTCTCTCTTATGCTGCAAAATACGCTTCCTACTTCTATGGACCTTTCAGAGAGGCGGCAGAGTCGGGGTACGCTTTCGGCGATCGACGCGGTTATCAGATGGATCCAGCTAACGCACGGGAAGCGCTCTGGGAAGTGGCTCTCGATATCGAGGAGGGTGCAGACATGATCATGGTCAAGCCTGCGATGCCTTATTTGGATGTCATCAAGATGGTCAAAGAAGAGTTTGGGATGCCCACTGCAGCTTACCAGGTTAGCGGCGAGTACTCGATGATCATGGGCGCAGCTGAGATGGGTTGGATCGATGGCAAAGGCGCGATGCTTGAGGCGCTGACCTCGATCAAAAGGGCCGGCGCCGACATGATCCTGACGTATTATGCAAA
>CAZXBV010000087.1:0-6223 GCA_964639155.1 uncultured Methanotrichaceae archaeon | reverse complement strand
CAGGATTTGGCCTGATCGCCTCGAACCCCCAGCTCGGATTGAGCCTCATGATCCTTGGCGGGTTCCTTGCGGCCAAGCTCTTTAGAACCATGAAAATCCCGGCCGTCACATCCTACATACTCTTGGGAATCGTGATTGGGCCTGCGGGCCTGAACATGATCCCAGGCGGAATCCTGTCTGCTTCTGGTTTTATCTCGGACGTGGTCCTGGGGCTTATCGCCTTCAGCATCGGGCGAAACTTCTCTCCTGGCCAGTTTGGAAGGATCAGAAGGCTCGTAATCCAGGTCTCGGTGATGGAATCCTTGGGTGCTCTGATCCTCGTGACTCTGGGTTTCATCATCTTCCTGGGCGAGCCGTTTCACATTGCGATCCTCTTTGGGGCAATCGCAACCGCCACCGCCCCGGCGGCTACCGTCATGGTGATCCAAGAAGCAAAAGCCAGAGGCCCTCTCACAGAAACGCTTCTTGGGGTCGTGGCCCTCGACGACGCCTGGTCTCTTATGCTCTTTGCAATCTCGATGGTGATATCAAGGACCATCGCGTTGGGGGAATCTACAGGGCTCAAGATCTTCACTGAGGTAAGCTTCGCAGTAGTTGAGATCGGAGCATCTTTCCTATTGGGCGCAGCCCTCGCCTGGATCCTTCACCATTACGCCATCCGGGTCAAAGACACCTCCGACCTTGAGATCATGACTCTGGGCATAATCCTCCTCACCGTGGGAGTTGCAAGCTCCCTTGGATTTTCCGTCTTATTGTCCTGCCTTTCCCTTGGGATCGCGCTCATAAACATCGATTCAGAAGGCTTTAGGTTCTTTGACATAATCCACCCAGTAGATACGCCCCTCTACCTGATCTTCTTCGTCCTGGCAGGAGCGCTCCTCGATATCGGACTCTTGAGAGAAGTTAGCCTGATCGGCCTTGCCTACATCGTCTTCAGGGTGGCAGGCAAGATGATCGGCGCGTATATTGGAGCTGCCAGGCCCGCAGGGATGGGGCCAGTGGTTAGAAAGTACATCGGCCTTGGCCTAATTCCCCAGGCAGGCGTGGCACTGGGCCTGGCACTCGTGACAAGAGAACAGTTTCCTCTCGTTGGAAACCTGATATTCAATACCATCGTCGCCACAACAGTTGTCTTTGAGCTGGTCGGCCCCATCGCCACGAGAACTGCGCTCAGCCTTGCCAAAGAGCTACCTTCAGACGAGGAAAACCTCAAGACAACATAAATAGTATCAGATCTTGAAGAGTACATCAAACTTTCATCGTTAGGTGGTTGATTATGGAAGACGATTTCAAAAAAGCGGCAGAATTTCATGGCCACGTCTGCCCAGGGCTTGCAATAGGCTATCGGGTCGCAAAATACGTCAAGAACTTCTACGACAAATCCGAAGACGAAGAGCTGGTGGCCATCGTTGAGAACAACTCTTGTAGCGTCGATGCAATCCAGTATATGCTCAGTTGCACTTTTGGCAAGGGAAACCTCATCTTCAGGGACTATGGAAAACACGTCTACACAGTCTACTCCAGAAACAAGAACAAGGCTTTGAGAATATACTTAAAAGACGTCCTTCCCAAGACTGATCCCGAGATGACGAAGAAATTCATTGCAGGCGAGCTGACTGGCGAAGAGCGTGAACAGGTCATAAAGTCAAGAGAAAAGAGCATGAACTATATCTTGGACGCCAGCGACGACGAGCTTTTCAAGGTCGAAGAAGTCGACATTCCCGAACCTCCAAAGGCGCGGATCTATCCATCTATAGAGTGCCAAAGTTGTGGCGAGACTTTCATGGAGATCAAGGGTCGCACCGCAAAGGGAATGACAGTGTGCAAGGATTGCTTCGAGAAATTGGTGGGGTAAGCCGGGAATCGTCCAAGTTAATCCCCTCATATTTTCGACTGCCAGGCGGCGTTTGGGCTGACTTGATCTGGCAGGATCGGCTTGATTAGATCCCGTGTCTCAATTGGCATTTTTCTTGCAACTCGCGACCATGAAAAATTCTCGCCTAGACCTCAATCCTCTGTAGATCGCGTCCGATCTCTACATTTGCGTCGGGTCCAAGACCTCTCTTCACGTCTTTTACCATCTCTTCTTCGTGCCCGATCGTCTCCGGGTATAGGTGGGTCAGAACTACTCGGTCTACTTTCCCTAGAACTTCACCCAATCGGCGAGGCGTCGTGTGGTTTGTTACCTTGAAAGGCTCTGGAAAAGAACACTCGTGGATCAAAAGGTCTACATCCATCGCCAGATTCGCCACAGAAGAGACCGGCTCGGTGTCACCTGAGTAGACCACGGCCTTTTTGCAGTACTCAACCCTGTAAGCGAGAGCCGGAACGCTATGAACCGCCTTTGCCGTCGCGATTCTGGCGCCCGAAACGTTGAACTCTTCCTCTGGCTCGACCTCGTGAAACTCGATATCGATATCTTTCAGGTAAGAATAAAGTCCCTGACAGCACCTAAACCACTCTTCAGTTCCAGATGGTCCAAAGATCTCCATATCGCACACACCCAAAAGCCAACGGGCTTTCGAGAGGGCCAAAAGGTCGGAGACGTGATCTAGATGAAGATGGCTCAAAAAGGCAACGTCGATGTCAAGAGGGCCAAAACCTGCCTCTGCCAACCTGAGAAGTGTGCCAGCTCCACAATCGAAAAGCAGCGGATCTTTTGCCTTCACGACCAATCCTGCCTGAGATCGCCCCGAATGGGGTATGCCAACGCCAGTTCCAAGCAAGGTCACCTCGATGCTCATAGCGTTGGTATTAAGAAAAGATGGGCAATAGATATGCCGGTACGTCGATTTTAAGTACATCTAACGAATTTTGATCACCAGCGCGATTTGAAACTCAAGGTGATATATTTGCAAAAAAACGTGATCAAAGATCCAGGGTTGGCAGAAGAAGGCGAGAAGAGAATCGAATGGGCTCGGCGCCACATGCCGGTTCTCCAGAAGATCAAGGACGAGTACGAAAAAGAAAAACCGTTAGAGGGCGTCCGAGTAGTGGCCTGTCTCCATGTCACAGTTGAGACTGCAAACCTCCTTACGACTCTTGTAGCGGGCGGCGCAGAAATCTCAGTTACCGGCTCTAACCCGCTCAGCACTCAAGACGACGTGGCCGCAGCTTTGGCCAACAGAGGGATGCACGTTTACGCGTTCTACGGAGAGAACGATGCCAAGTATTACGAATGCATCGAGAAAGCTCTTGACATCAAACCCAACGTCACCCTGGACGATGGCGCAGACACCATCGCCACAATTCACAAAGATAAAAGAGACCTGGCAGATGAAATGCTTGGTGGATGTGAAGAGACCACCACCGGCGTCATAAGGCTCAAAGCATTGGCAGACCAGGGTGAACTTCTCTATCCTGTGATGGCGGTGAACGATGCCGAGACAAAGATGATGTTTGACAACAGGTACGGAACCGGGCAGAGCACGCTTCATGGAATAATGAACGCCACCAACTTCCTCTTTGCAGGAAAGAACGTGGTGGTAGGAGGATACGGCTGGTGCGGCAGAGGCCTCGCAAACAGGGCCAGAGGAATGGGCTCAAACGTCATAGTGGTCGAAGTCGAACCTAGAAAAGCTCTCGAAGCTGCAATGGACGGGTTCAGAGTAATGCCGATGATCAAGGCTGCACCCTTGGGCGACTTGTTCGTCACGGTCACAGGAGATATCTCGGTCATAAGAAAAGAGCACATGGACCTTATGAAAGACCAGACAATCATCTGTAACAGTGGCCACTTCAACGTGGAGATCGACATCAAGGCCCTGGAAGATCTCTCGGTGAAGACGACCGAGATCCAAAAGGACGTCGTCGAGTACAAGATGAAAGACGGTCGAAGACTCTACCTTCTTGCAGAAGGCCGCCTGATCAACCTCGCATCAGCTTACGGCCATCCGCCCGAAGTCATGGACATGAGCTTTGCAAACCAGGCCCTTTCTGTAAGGTACATCGCCGAAAACGGGCCAAGTTTGGAAAAGAAAGTCTATTCAGTTCCTGCCGAGATCGACCAGAGGGTGGCAAGGCTCAAGCTAGAAGCGATGGAAATAGAGATCGAAACCCTAACGCCTGAGCAATATGAATACCTCCACAGCTGGCAGATCGGAACCTAACGGCAGCGAGAGGTGTAACAGATGGACTTAAAAAGCGAATCTGTAGAGTCTTATCTTTGCGAGATGGCGGGCCAAAAGGTCCGGCTTCTTGCCATGAGCACTCTTGGCGAGACCATTCCAACCACCGAAGACGTGAAGGGTTTTGGCTATGGAAGCCCGGTCATGGTCGAATACGAGCTGGAAGGCGAAAGAAAGTCCGCGGTTCTTTCTACCATGCGGGTCCAGGAAGGCTTTGGCCACGACCACTTTTCGGATAGAGCCCAGGCTATTCTTTGGCAACATTCGACTTTTGATGCACTCCCCAAACATGCAAAGTCCATTGATGTGGGGTATTTCACTCAAGACGGCAATCTCAAGTCCTGTGGTTCTGCCGCAGAGTTCTTCCTTCTCATGGAAACGATCGAAGGAAAAGAGTACTTCTTCGATTTAGAACGAGTCAAAGAAGATGGCGCAACCGATCTCGATATCGAGAGGGCTCTGGCACTTTCTTCTTACCTTGCAGAGATCCATTCAGTCAAGAAAGATTCAGCGGCCCTCTATCAAAGGAAGATAAGAGACACCGTGGGCCATGGTGAATGTATCATGGGAATCTTGGACGACTACCCATCTCATCCCACCTTCTTAGAGCCAAACGAGCTTTGCGAGATCGAGAAGAAATGCGTTGAATGGCGTTGGAAGCTTAGGGAACAGGACCATAGACTCTGCCAGACACATGGCGATTTTCATCCCTGGAACGTGATGTTCAGAGAAGGGGCCGACTTTTCGGTTCTGGATCGAAGTCGTGGAGAATGGGGTGAAGCTGCTGACGACATAACCGCCATGACCACTAACTACATCTTCTACTCAGTCCAGAAAAGCCTGAAGTTAGAAGGCGGACTCGAAATGTTGTTCGAACAATTTTTCGAAAACTATCTTGACAAGACTGGTGATGAGCAACTGCTCCAGGTTATCGCCCCCTTCTTCGCCTTCAGGATGATGGTGGTGGCCAGCCCCACTTGGTATCCACTGTTATCCGACGATGTGAGGCGCGCGCTCTTCAACTTCGCCGAAAACCTCTTGGACGAGGATGAGTTCGACTACAAGGCAGCCAATCGCTATCTGAAGCGATGATCTGAATGAAACGCCTATACGCCTTCGAGCTTTCAGGCGAGCACCCCACCATTCCCAAGAGTGAGGCACTCGCCCTCCTGGAGATCTACTCTCTTGAGTACAGGGTGATCTCTTCTCTGGATCGGTGCCTGATAGTCGAGGCGAGCGACCTGGATCTTGATATCGGCGCTCGCCTTGCCATGACTCATCGCATTCTCCAGGTTCAGTCAATGGTCGATGCCGACCTGGAAGCGATTATGAATGCTGCTGGCGAGTTGGATATTCCAAAGCTGCGGTACAAAGTGAGGGCAAAACGGCTGGGACTCGCAACCCTTCCAAACGATCTTGTGGAACGAAAGGTGGGCTCTGTCTTGTGGGAAAGGGGGTATCAAGCAGACCTCAAGGACCCAGAAATCGAGATTAGAGTCCTCACTACAGGAGAGAAGGCCATCTTGGGTTTGGAGGTTGCCAGGGTCGACAGAGGAACTTTTGAGCTGCGTCGCCCCCACCTCAAGCCCTTTTTCCATCCCGGAGCGATGGGGCCCAGGATGGCTCGGGCTTTGGTGAACATGGCAAGGTTAAAGGAGGGCGAGAGGCTTTTGGATCCATTCTCAGGAACAGGTGGATTCCTGGTGGAAGCGGGCCTAATGGGAATTAGAGGCGTGGGCGTGGACGCGCAAGAATACATCGTTAGAGGCGCCAAGTCCAACCTTTCAGGTCTACCTTGTGATCTGGTGGCAGGCGATGCAAGGCGCATCCCTTTGCGATCTTGCTCCATTGAAGGCGCGGTATCAGACGTGCCCTATGGCAGATCGGCTCGCATAGAGGCGGGATCTAGGGACGAGCTTCTCGTCCGCAGTCTTGAAGAGCTCTACCGAGTGTTAATTCCAGGACGGTACATGGTCTTTGTGGATGATAGATCTATAGGATACGCAATAAAAAAATCAGGATTCAAGGTGATCGAGGTTCACGAGGAGAGGATCCATCGTAGCCTGACCCGACACGTATACATCTCTTGCCGCTAA
>CAZXBV010000086.1:0-6357 GCA_964639155.1 uncultured Methanotrichaceae archaeon | reverse complement strand
CTCTTTTGGATCTGCCAAAATTCGAGCAACGCCAGACTCGATCGCGGCTCTTGCCACTGCCTCTGCCACGTTTGGAACTACGCGCCGATCGAAGGGGGAAGGTATGACGCATTCTTCTGATATGGGATCTGCAAGCTTGGCGATCGCCCGGGCCGCAGCCATCTTCATCTCCTCGTTTATGTCGCTGGCCCGAACATCGAGAGCACCTCTGAAGATTCCTGGAAACCCTAAGACATTGTTCACCTGGTTTGGATAATCCGACCTACCTGTGGCAATCACCCTTGAACCCGCCGCTTTTGCAAGGTCTGGCATGATCTCAGGAACTGGGTTTGCCATGGCAAAGACTATCGGGTCAGAGGCCATGCTCCGGATCATATCTTCGGTCACAATCCCCGGAGCCGAAACCCCGATGAAGACGTCTGCGCCTTCAATCGCGTCGGCCAAAGAGCCTTTCTTGCCTGAAGGATTGGTGATCTTCGCAATCTCTTTCTTGGAAGGGTTCAGGTCGCCTCTTTCTTCTTCGATTATGCCTTTGCTGTCGCAAAGCACGATATCTTTGGCGCCAAAACTCATCAGGAACTTGGCGACGGCAACTCCCGCGGCACCTGCCCCGCACATCGCAACTTCGATCTCGTCGAATTTCTTACCCACGACCTTGAGAGCGTTGATCAGAGCCGCCCCCGTCACAACGGCAGTTCCGTGCTGATCGTCGTGGAAGACCGGAATTTCCAGCTCGTCTTTGAGCCGATCTTCGATCTCGAAACAGCGAGGCGCGCTTATGTCCTCTAAGTTTATGCCGCCAAAGACCGGCGCCATCTTCTTAACGATGTTCACGATCTCATCGGGATCCTTGGAATCGAGACATATCGGGAAGGCGTCAATGTCGGCAAATCCCTTGAACAGGATCGATTTTCCCTCCATCACCGGGATCGAAGCCGTGGCGCCTATGTCGCCCAAGCCCAAGACCGCTGTCCCATCGGTCACCACCGCCACGATATTTCCTTTGGATGTGTACTCGTAAACCAGATCTGGGTCGAGTTCGATCTCGCGACAAGGATCAGCAACCCCCGGCGTGTACGCCAAGCTCAAATCCTCTTTCGTGCTACAGGGAACTTTGCTCCTGATCGCAATCTTACCCCTTGATTTCCTGTGGAACTCCAGTGCATCATCTCGAAGAGACATCTCTTGCCCAAAGATCCCCCGTGAATTAAATCTATCTTTGAGACAGGATTCGTAATTATCCTGTGAATTCAGTTCATCTCAAGTTGAGTCAAGCAAAGCCAAGTAATGTCATGTGACGAGAAGGCGGGCGACGGCCCAGTGTGATCAAATGAGATCAGATGTTGCCAGTTGAGATCGAACGCTGCCAGGTGAAGTTGGGTCAGACCAACAGATATAAAACCAGACGCCCTGATTTACCCAGTCGGAGCCGGGGTGGCAGAGCGGACTAATCTTCTGTCTCCGTGGGGCCCGAAGAGTCCATACGCGGCAGGCTCGAGACCTGTTGTCCCTTTGGGGACGCTTGGGTTCGAAATGGAGGGGCGCCACAGCCCCTTCAAGAAAATCCCAACCCCGGCGCCACAAAAACAAAAAGTCTGCTGGAAAAGTTAATATTACAGCAGTTCGCTTGCGATGACGATTACGTCAACTACCCACCACTAAAGTGACGGGCATGTAATGTGCCCCGGTTGACAAGATCCCCGATCGAAGAGTTTTACAAGATCGGGAGACGATACGAAAGAATTTAGTTACCCTGGAATGCCGCCTCAGTTTCAGGCTCTAAGGGTGCCGGTTAAACAGTCCTGGGAGGTAGGGACAGTGCTTGCACCATACAAACCTTTCAGTATCAGATCGAGAGGAAGTCGGATCCCAAGATTGACTCCACAATCTTTGGTACGCATAACTCCAAAAAATGGAGGTGAACTCTATCTATGTTAGTTCACATAAATTTGAACGCATTCCTCCCCCACTAAAGTAGGGGGGATCTGGCTTGCGTTCGTCCTGATAAAAACAGTAGAGGCGATTATTGATGGCCAGATTTCCAGAGGCTGAAAAGCGAACACTCAACGTGAAAATTTGCATGCGCTGCAACGCTCGCAACGCGATGCGCGCAACCAGATGTCGTAAATGTGGTTATAAGGGACTTCGCATCAAGTCCAAGGAGAGCAAAGGATAGACCGACTGAACTTGCGATGGTTCTCATGACAATCAAGATGGGTCCCGTCGAAGAGAAGCTCGTCCGAATAGTGAGGGAAACGGGCGCAGCTCACCTCACACTGATCGATCCAGACACCCAGGGCCCAAAAGAGGCCGGATTGATGGCAAAAGCCGCGCGCGAAGGCGGAACCGATGCCATCATGGTAGGCGGATCGATTGGAGCTTCCGGGACTGCTCTCGAAGAGACTGTGAGAGCCGCCAAGAACGAGTCGGGCCTTCCCATTATTCTTTTTCCCGGAAACGCCGGCGGCCTTTGCCGCAATGCGGATGCCGTATTCTTCATGAGCCTTCTCAACTCACGGAGCGTAAGCTACCTCATCGAGAACCAGGCGCTCGGCGCACCTTTGGTCTTCAAGTACGGCCTTGAACCCTTGCCCATGGCCTACATCGTAGTAGAGCCCGGCGGGACTGTGGGGTGGGTTGGCGATGCCAAGAAGATCCCACGAAACAAACCCGAACTTGCAATGGCCTATTCTCTGGCAGGAAAATATATGGGAATGAGGCTCGTCTACCTGGAAGCGGGATCCGGTGCCAAGGAGCCCGTGCCCTTAAACATGGTCGCAGGCGTGAAAAAGGTCCTGAACGAGACTCTTCTAATCGCGGGCGGAGGAATAAGATCTGGCGAGGCTGCACGAGCCCTCGTCAACGCCGGCGCAGACCTGATCGTCACCGGGACCGGGGTAGAACGGAGCGAAGACGTGACCGCCTTTGTCCAGGAAATCGTTGAGGCCATAAAGGTCCGCTAATCCATCTTTTTATACTATCTCTGCACAACTATTGCCCATGCTCTCTTCCGACAACATTAGTGACTTTCTCGTAAAACAAGGGCTGGATGGTTTTCTTCTGTTGGGCGATAGCCTCTGCAACCTAGACCTGTACTACCTTTCGAGTTTTTTTGCCCCAGACCGTTTCGCTCTGCTCGCTTCTGATTCCCTATCTATTTTGGTCTCAGGCATGGAGAAAAGCCGGGCCACAAAAGAGTCAGGGGCAAATGTCGAGAGCACCTCTGACTACGGAATCATGGAGAAGCTGAAACTGTTTGAAAAACCAGAAGATGCCTACGTTGCCGTATTAAAAGAGTTCCTCCAAAATCACAATGTCAAGAGGCTTGGCATCTCCGGCGACTTTCCGGTCAAGATGTATCAGCGCCTCGCAGAAGAATTCGCGCTCAAGATAACTGAAAGCCCAGTATCGGGATGGAGAGCCGTCAAAAGCTCAGTGGAGATCGAGGCTATAAGGCGTTCTCAGAGGGCTTGTGAATCTGCCATGAAAGCTGCGATAGATGTGATTGGCCGGTCACAACCTAAAGGAGAACTTTTATTGTTTGATGGAACGCCACTCACATCTGAGAAGGTCAAGTTCGCCATAGACGTGGCCCTTTTAGAGATGGGATGCGAAGCCACCGATACTATCGTTACCGGCGGAAAAGATGCCGCAGATCCTCATTGCAACGGTTCAGGCCCCCTCCCATCAAACGCGCCAATAGTCATCGACATATTTCCCCGCTCCAAAACGAGCCGGTACTTTGCAGACATGACCAGGACCGTTCTTCGAGGAGAAGCAGATCCAGATGTCGTGGACCTTTACGATGCGGTTTTAGAGGCCCAAAATGCAGGCCTGAAGGCGGTCAAGGCCGGAACCACTGGAAAAGAGGTTCATGCCAGGGTTTGTGACGTTTTCAAAGAGAGTGGATACCCAGAACGAGAAGAGAGGGGTTTCATTCACAGCACAGGTCACGGAGTGGGCCTTGAGATTCACGAGAGACCGTCTCTAAGTGAGGTTGGTGGAATATTGGAGTGTGGAAACGTCGTCACCGTGGAACCTGGCCTCTATTACCCCGAACTTGCGGGCGTAAGGTTGGAAGACCTTGTTGTAGTTACCAGTTCGGGATGCGACAACCTCACTAAACTTGAAAAGCGGCTAATCCTGTGAAAAGGAGATGAGACCGATATGGAAGTTGAAATTATTGAGAAATACAAGAAGGCAGGAGACATACTGGCCAAGGTTCGCAAAGAGGCTCGTGCCAAGATTGAGGTCGGAGCCTCTCTCTTAGATGTGGCTGATTTCGTGGAAAATTCAACCAAGAAGCAGGGAGGGGAGCCCGCGTTTCCCTGCAACATATCCCGCGACAGGGTTGCAGCCCACGACACCCCTAAGCCCGGGGACGATTCGGTATTTGGCGAAGAGATGGTGAAGCTGGACATAGGAGTTCATGTGGACGGCTACATCGCAGACTCTGCCGTAACCGTGGACTTGAGCGGACACCCAGATCTCGTGGAAGCAAGCAAAGCTGCACTGGAGGCGGCTATCGAGCTTGCAGAACCTGGCGCAAATACCGCCCAGATTGGCGCAGCCATTGAAGACACCATAAAAGGCTACGGTTACAACCCGATCGCCAACCTGACCGGCCACGGCCTTGGGCACTACGTGGCCCACGCTGAACCTTCAATCCCCAACAAGGCGATCGAAAGAGGTGTCGAGATAAAAGTGGGCGACGTGATCGCAATAGAGCCTTTTGCGACTGACGGCATAGGAAAAATCTCAGAATCACCCCAAGCTGAAATATACTCTTTCATCGCCAAAAGGCCGATCCGATCGCCTCCTGCGCGAGCGCTCATGAAATATATACAAGAAAATTACATCAGTCTCCCCTTCGCCCGAAGATGGCTGAAGGGCGAAAGGGTCGATTACGCCTTAAACCAGCTGATCAAGGCGGGCGTCCTTTACAGATACCCGCTGCTCTGGGAGGCCGAAGGTACTCTCGTCTCACAGGCTGAACATACTTTGATAATCCTGGAGAACGGGTGCGAGGTGACCACCAGATAATTCTCGTGTCTTAAGACTCACTTGGCGGCGCCCTCAGACCCGTCATCTTCCTTGTAGCTGTCATCGCCCATCTGGGCTGCAGATATGGCATCGATCCCGTCTAACAGCTCGGCTACGAGGCAGTAGGGTAGGTCTAAAAGAGCATCTTCTGGCAGCATCTCCCCTTTAATCACCCTTGCCCCGACTTGGCTCAAGGTATTGAGTGCGGTTTCGATATCGCCATTCTCCTCGGCTTTGGTCGCTCCTGTGACCATCTTTTTCATGGACGTCTTCTTGTCGTAATCACCCTCGATGTATCGTAGGCAAGAAATGAAGACTGCAGTAAGGGCGGTCTTAAGGGACTCAAGCATCATGTCGGCATCTTCGCCAAGCGATTCTTGCTCTTCGAAGACGACATCTTTTATCCCGCTAATGGTGGTGAGCGCCTCTTCTTGCGAGATTACTTTGTGCTCGTATCTGGCTATGACCTTCAGGCAGGCCAGCACCACGTCGTCCATCGCGTATACGAAGACTGCTGCAGAAGGGTCCTCTTCTGACTCGTTCAAGACGAAATCGGTCTCCTTTATCTTCTTGATCCAGTTCTGCCAGCGATTTTGGGTGTAGAACTCTTCTTTCATAGCTTTCATGAATAATATCCTCTCATCGATAAGCATCTACCAGGGCTACTCTCTCCAATACCAGGTCAGGAATTCGGTCATATCCCACAGCTTCGATCTCGTCATCCCCTATCTCGAACGCCTCTCTGACGGCCTTGCAGTTCCAAGAGGGGCCTTTATCGTCGAGATCGATCGCGTCTGAGAGTTCAGGTGTGGTGCCGTTTTCCACCACGATGAGGGCGACCCTGGTGGTTGTCTTTGATATGCCCATGGAAAGCGCCCGCTCGATTTGTCGTTGGCCTGATGCGTAGCGCAGAATCTCAACGCTCACGTTTTTGGCCACGTTTCTGTTCTCGAAGATTGCTCTGAGAGCCTTCTTTGCGGCGAACGCAGCATGTTTTTCGCTCACTACTTTCTCTGCTTCGAGGGCCAGGATTACGCATCCGTACTTTTCTTGAAGCTCTCTTAGCTTCTTCAAAAAGGGCTCTTTATTCTGTATCTTCGGGTATCCAAAGAGCAGACGAACATAGCTCATCAACCGAAAGTTCAACGACTCAGTTTAAAAGTTTACGGTTGCGAGGAGATTTGTAGATGTTTTCATCAACTGCACCCTATATAAAACACATTAATTATCTATAGAAAAACGTCGAGATGTTCGATATTTTCAACACTCGATGGTCTCACCCACGTCCATTATGACAACTTCTGTGTCGCAGAG
>CAZXBV010000085.1:0-6392 GCA_964639155.1 uncultured Methanotrichaceae archaeon | reverse complement strand
TCTAGCCCCTTCTTATTCACCGACCCTCCTTTTCCGATTCCTGGACAAGAAGGATTGTAGCTTATGTTAAGCTGGATGTCTCCTCTGGGAGTTGAGTCTTCCACCACCAGGAAAGGAAAAAGCCGACACGCTATGGGCCTGAGCGGATGTATGGTGCACCCCTTCTCGCCGTCATAAAAGACGCAGGTTCCGTCCTCCTTTGTCTTCATCACCGGCATGTCCAAGATTACCTTCCTTCCCGAATCTTCAACCCTCACAGACCCCTTCTTGTCTTCATAAAGCGTGTCTACAAAATCGTCCGGGTCGAGCTTCGTTCGCCGAGCGATTCTGTTGATATCTTTTTCTGTCAGGTAGATCAGGTTGCTCTTTTCCCAAAACTCGGTCACCCTCTCTTGCGGGACGATATCATCGAACTCTTCGGGTCGACGATGATGACAACATGAACCACAAAGTTGGCACTTGAACCGAACGTCTTCGAAGTTGGCTTTAACGTTAACTCGAAACGACAAAAAAATACCTCAAAAAAAGGAAAAAAAGGGAAGCTGTCTAAAGCAGCTTGTTGATGGGGTGGTTCGGGTCCAGCACGTCCAGGCCGAGTTCTCTGGCGCTCTCTGCGCACATGATGTCGACCATAGCTGCAGCTGGGAATACCAAGGGTGCGTTCTCCGCGGGGCCGTAGAGATAGTAGTCGGCGCCCACAATTCCCGCAACCAGGTTTGATCCGATGTCCACCGGAGCAAAGGCTGCCCTGTTCTGCTTCCTGTACTTCTTCATCCAGTCCCAGGCCGACGCGCCGTTGTGGTATCCTGCACCAACAGGCAAACCCAGAATGGCTTTGACAGCCATGCCGGCTCTGATGGTTGCACCGGAACCCGCACCGAGGGGCATGGCAGCAACGTCAATGAGGGGCCTTGTGATTCCTGCCTCTTTGGCGTACTCCAGCATACCCTTCTCTGCGCCGCCCGCAGCCTTGGTCAGGACGTCCAGCTTACCCTGAGTGGTGGAGTCAAGAGCGTTGAAGGCAAGGATGATGGAAGAATCCAGATCGCTCTCCTTAACTGCCTCGAACTCCTCTGGGGTGATGCTGGCGTTGATGGAGTTGTGAATACCCCTGTCGGCAACACCGATCTCGGTTGCGTACTTGACGCCGTGAGCCCTCACACCAGGAGCGCTGGAATCGATCAGGAAAGGCGCTTCATAGCCTTCTACGAACCAGTCTATGTACTTTTCAATGGCCTCGTCAGTCTCGCCCACGATCTGGTTGATACATGGGTTCCCTGTCGTGTCGCTCATCTCTGCCTGGTCCTGCCACAGCTTGTCTGCAGCAGCCTTGTCGAAGATGCCCTTGTCCTCATCGGTCACGATCTTGTGCCTGGAATAGAACATGGTGCCGATGCACACGGTGGGATACTCGCCTGGCTGACCACCTATCTTGATCTTGCCAAACTCAAGTACCTCTTGCTTTTTATCAAATTTGAACATGTCAAACCCTCACGGAATAACAACTGCCAGCAAAACATATGCCAGCACTAGAATTAATCCACCAACCGCTCCGTAGAGCGCGCCAATGTCTCTCCCAATTTTCTTGCCGTGCCTCTGGGCGACCTCTGCGCTCACGAACTCGATCTTCTCATCTATCTCGGCCAGCTTGTCCAGCACCTCTCTGTATTGGTCTTGGTCGACTACGGCGCTGGGCACGACCTCTCTGTTATCTTCACCCATAACGTCTCACCTCAGGTCATATACAAAACTGGCACGAGAATCATCAGAAGTGCAAAGAAGAAACCGACCAGCACTCCAATGGGCATGGACGCGTTCACGCCCGAAGTCAGCTTCTGGTCTCTGGCAATCAACTGCGCCTTGTAGGTGATACTCTCAGTGATCTCCTCGAAAGGCGGCATGAAAGGTGCCACCACATTGGGCAAGCCTCTCCCGTAGGCAATGTCAGCAGTTATTGGAAGCTCTTTGGCAACTTCTTCGACAACCTCTTCGATGACCTCTTCAGCCTTGACTTCTTCTTCCGCCATCTCACATACCTCCCATCTTGAGGATTATACCAAAGAGGGCCAGCACGGCGGTCAATCCTAGTACTATACCTTCGATCTTTCCGGCATACATGCCAGCAGCATATTTGTTCCGAAGACCAATATCGGTCACTGCGCCCTCAACCTGGCGCATTCTCGCCCTGACATTGGCAATCTCTGCCGCCATGGGCCGCAGACCATGAGCCTCTTCTTCTTCACCGCCCTCTGAGATCTCGATGGTCATGGGCTCTACGTCCATAGCCCCGGGATCCTTAGAGATACACTCCTTGATCTTGGAAGTGATGGTGCCGACATCTTCTGTGTCTATGATGTTAATGGTCTCGACCTGTTCCATGAACCGCGCAACAGCTGGACCGTCCAGGTTTTGAATGAAGGGAATCGCACCTACTGCGCCGATGATTCTTCCTTCCTGGTCGATGCCGCTAGCTGTGAAAGCCTCAATGGCTTGGCCCGTGATGTGGCCTTTAACCTCCATCCCTGTTATGATCAGGAACCTTATGTTGGGGTTGGAGATGATGTTGGCCACCATCTTTTCGATCCCGATGTTCTCGGTCTTGCAAGGACCTGCAAGGCCTGCACCTGCATCCAGGAACGGCTTGTTGTCCATGTGAGATCCGCAAGTCACTACCGCCACTGGGCTATCTGGGTTTCCAACTTCATATTCCCCAGTCATCCAGGGCCACGGGTCAGAAGGCGTTACTTTGTTAGCCATCTAGAATACACCCCCATGGGATAGCAAGTAGACTAAGGCTACTACAAGGCCGCCGATGAACCCGTACCAGATGTTGGTGTAGATGCCTGCCATGTAGCTTGCACCCTCTCTGCCCTTGTACGAATTGAGCAGCGCAGATCCGGGTTCAAGCGAGTTCAGCAGATCGTCAGCTGCCTTACCAATCTCGTCCACCTCAGCGATTATGGGGTCCAACGCGAACTGAACTACGTCGTCTCTCTCCTCTGAGATCGTGGCTTCGAGCGGATCGAAGATCAAACGCAATTCAGGTGGACTTGCTCTAACAATTCCCATTTTACATACCTCCTGGTGGCAGAAGTCCGGTTCCAAGCACGCCTGATGCGTCTCTCTTGACCAGCTTGAAGTACCACATGAAGGACCAGATCCAGATGATCGCGGCAATCAGCATCGTCAGAATGCCAGCACCGTTACCGAGGACGGGAAGGGATGCAAGTCCTGCAACGAACATGGCCAGGGCACCGGTAGAGATTGTGTGGACCAGGGTTCGGTCCTGAGTTTCATCAGGCCCCAGGTTGGCGTTGAAGGGATGCAATATAGCAAGGGTTCCTGCGATGAAGATCACTGCAATGTATCCCGTGTTGATGACAGTTTCCAGGATGAGCTGATAGTCGATCGTGCCAGCGATCACGACGCTCAGGCCGGTGAGGGTTATCGCACCAGCGCCACCGAGGGTCATCAAGGTCTGTTCCATCACGGGAATGTTCATCTTGATGACCTTGTTGGCGATAAGGCCAATGAGGTATCCGAAAGCCATGGCAAGGACGACGCCTATGATTGGGCCTGCTATGCCGCCGATGGACAAACCAAAGAGAGCAACCACGAGACCCATTCCCATGGCCATCAATCCGATAGATGGAACGCCGGTACCGATACCATAAGCACAAACAGTCCTTACAGCTTCAGAGCCCATCAATATGGCTGCGATGACGCCAAGACCTGCCAGGAAAGCGAAGTATCCTGTGTCCAGGGCCCCGTTTAGAATCGAAGTCAGATATATGCCCAGAATTCCGCCGGCAATGCCGTATATTGTGAGCTGCTTTAGTTCTATTTTGGAGGCTCCGCCACCTGCTGCAACGCTCATATTAGACACCTCCGGTGATCAGAACGGCGATGATTCCAATGATCAGGGATGCAGCTGCACAAGCCTGAACTGCTTTTGGAACTCTCTTGAACTTGGGGTCGTGGAAGCCCTCGATGGTACCCTGTATGTTGTAGGATGCCAAAACGGCGTTAACCACGAATATGCCTATGGCGAAAAATCCGCTCAGACCAGGGTTCTCGTTGATGTTCATCAGGGAGTAGTAGATCAATGATCCACCAGCGCCACCGAGGAGACCTCCAATGGTCCCGCTCACATAGCTGACGGTGGGTATGCCGTGACCCACTGTTCCAGGGGATATGTATGGGGGCTGTGGATCCTTGGTGATAGGATCGTAGTCCGTCTTGGCCGAAACTGGCGGTACACCAACACCGTAGATGTAGACCCAGTTACCGACAATCATGGTGGCATCCATCATGATCATGGCACCGACGGCGCCGCTAATCACGATCATCAGCATGTTATCTGTCACTGACATCATCAAGCCAGCGCTGAGAAGGCCGGTAAGGCCAGAACCTGCTGCCAACTGGACGGTACCAGTGCCGACTCCAGTGGCCTGGGCCATGGCGGCAGGAGCGCCACCCACGGGCACGAAGTGAACGCCTACGCCCACAAAGAGCCCGCCTATGACGATCTCCAGTATGTAAACTACCATGTTTGCGTCAAAAGCTATCATGCTTCAATCTCCCCTGCATACTCTGGATAGGGTCCGTACCTTTTTCTCGCTCTGACCTCCAAGATCCTGTTGTATATGTTGAACAGAATCACGATCACTACGCCGGTCAGGATGGCGAACCAGCCTTGAGTTGCTGGATCGAATATGGTGGTTCTCCAGTTGTCCAGGAAGACGGTCAGTCCAAAAGCCATTCCCGTGGCAGGACCTCCGAACTTCGCACAGAACCACGCGTTGTCGATAGAGCTTCTCAGACCTGCTTCGGCCTTCCTCACGATGTCACCGGAGTTTGCGGCGTTCAGGCCGGATCCGAAGGGATAGTTCTGAAACTCCCTTTCGGCACCGTAGTGAACATCACCTGTAGAAGATCCGATGGCGCCGATGGCCAATCCCCAGATGAAAGCCACAAGTGGCATCGGGAAGGGATGTTGAATCGGAAGCCAGTCAGCGGTCATGATGTAAGAGATGCTTACAACGCAAAAGACCGTGATGTATGCATGTGCCATTATCGTAGTAGTGTGAGTGCGCAGAACGTCGAGGTAGACATACTGGTTGAACCTCGCCTGGCTGGTGTTCCTGCCCATGTAGGCAGTAACGGAATAAATGCCGTTGAATAATGAAGCAACGACGGCGCCAATAGCGATAGCGAAGAACGCGTTCATGCCATACCCGGACATTAAGACACTAGCTGTAACTGCGGCAAGCGCGGCGTAAAGAGCGTTTGATGGTGGCTCTCCAGAAACGGCTTTGTTGTAGATTCGGTGGGGGTTGCCCACTTGAGCAGCCAACTGGACTTGTGAGTTGGGATTGCTCTGAGAACCCACATCAGACTCTAGATCCTCACTTGCACCGGCTACTGTCGCAAGGGCGCCCATAGCTGCTAGGAGCCCCATGCTAACCATGTCCATTTGCTCTCCTCCTTTTTTATTCTCGCCAAATCATAGTAATCTATGAAAAATTTGGCCAATAACGTAGCGACTATCAGTTACTCGACTTATAAATCTTTCGAAATGGGAAGCAACCCTTGCTCTCGTTTTTTGAGATGATTTAGACTAATCAAATAGGTTTAAATCCGCCAAAATGAATTTTGTTATATAAAGGTCACATTCTTGACCCATTTCGGCTCGTTTTTCTTCTCAGGTTGTCTTCTACGTGAGTAGACTATAGTCGAGAACCAATTAGATGAAACTAATCAGTTCTCGCAAGATTTGTGCTTAACGATACGAACAGGCCAAATCTCAAACTCTCATGAATTCGACATTTGTCCAAAAGGTATCGTTAAACACTATGTTCTGGGGCAGGGTATGCAGGCAGCGTCTCGATTTTCCTGAGAGGTAGCGCCTTTCCAATGGAGAAGTGATACAGGCTCTGGCGCGAGATCCCGTCCAGTCCCAGTGCTGAATGGACCGTGTCATCGAAGTAGCAGCCGATCTAGCGTCCATTGAGGCCTGTAGTCTCGGCCCCTTTCTGGTAGCTTTCCCTTCGATTTGATCTTCCTACCCCAAAGTGTCTGATGTATTTTCGTCAGTATTCGTTTGTTAGCTCAACTAACCTCTGTGGTAACCTCAACCTCACCGCCCGCGGCAATCCAACCAGGTACACCACCCTGCACGATCCAGGCGTCACGGTCGCCGAAGATTCGGAGGACCGAGACTGCAAAGGCGGAGTTTGTGTCTATCTGGCAGACCACTGCAACCATTTTGTCTGCAGGAACCATCTCCATGTTCGGCACAAGCTCTGGATCAGGTATGTTCATCGATCCTGGGATATGCCCTGCGTCGTACAATTCTTTTGGCCTCACGTCCAAAATGACAAGATCTTCGT
>CAZXBV010000084.1:2194-6431 GCA_964639155.1 uncultured Methanotrichaceae archaeon | reverse complement strand
TATCGAACATCTGAATTTCGATGGCAGAGCCTAATTATACAAGGATTAATCATTTATATCAAGGAAACCCTCGAACAAGAGGCGATGTAGGGTCTGTATTCCAATCCCAGTTTATATGACCGTTGGGATATATTATCTTGTAAGTGCCGTTCGTCGTATATCTTGGGGCATATATCATAGAAATGAGGTCGTTAAAAAGGGTGAATCTGCATGAAAGAGAAGATTGAGGAGATAGCAACGCGCGTTCGTGAGTTGAGGGAGCTTTCGGAGATATCTCTCCAGGAGATGGCAGACCATCTCAATGTATCTTTGGAGACCTACGAAGACTATGAGAACGGAAAGGTGGACGTACCCGCAAGCATCCTTTTTGAGATCGCAAACAAGCTGAACGTCAGCATGAGTTTGCTTCTCACGGGTGAAGAGCCAAGAATGCACATATTTTCCGTGACCCGAAAGGGCGAAGGTGTCGAGGTTGAAAGGAGAAAACAGTACCTATATCAGAACCTCGCAGGAAAGTTCGTCCATAAAAAGGCAGAACCCTTCATCGTGACGGTAGAACCCAAAGAAGAAAAGCCCTCGGTCTACAGCCACCCAGGCCAGGAGTTCGATTACGTTCTCGAAGGAACGCTCAAGTTCTACATCCACGACAACGAGATCGTGCTGGAAGAGGGCGACTCGATATTCTTCGATTCATCCTATGGACATGCCATGGAAGCCCTAAACGATAGGGCCGCAAAGATGCTGGTTATCGTCATGTAATTTTCAGAAGAGGTATCGAAGATGACATCTGTACTACCACGATTCGTTTCAGGGGTCGATTTCAAGTCCTATGAAGATTTCAAGGAAAACTTCAAGATAATCGTTCCTGCGAACTTCAACTTCGGATATGACGTTGTAGACGCCTATGCCAAGGAAGCGCCAGACAAGATAGCTCTTGTCTGGTGTAACGACTTTGGTGACGATAAGACGTTTACCTTCAAGGAACTGAAGCTTCTTAGCGACAAGGCCGCAAACCTGTTCACCAAATCTGGCGTGAAGAAAGGCGACACCGTCATGCTCACGCTCAAGAGCCGCTACGACTTTTGGATCTGTATGGTTGCGATCCACAAGATCGGAGCGATCGCGATTCCGGCAACTCACATGCTGAAGGCAAAAGACATAGCATACCGTATAAACAAAGCAAACCTGAAGTTGATCGTCTGCATCGAGGAAGACGGAGTTCCAGACGAAGTAGACGGAGCCCACAAGGAGCTGGGCGACATATCCTTTGTAAAGGCCTTTGTGGGAAAAGTGGAGACAGAGCGCGAGGGCTGGGTGAATTTCAGAAAAGAATTGGATGAATCTTCGTCCGATTTTCCAAGGCCAGTAGGTGACGCGGCGACGAAGAACTCCGACATTCTCCTTGGATATTTCACATCGGGCACCACGGGCTATCCCAAGATGGTGAAACACGATCAAACCTACTCACTCGGTCACATCCTGACCGCGAAGTACTGGCAAAATGTCATCGACGATGGCCTTCACTACACAGTGGCGGATACAGGATGGGCAAAGTGCGCATGGGGCGAGATATACGGTCAGTGGATATCTGGGTCTGCGGTATTCGTGTACGATTACGAGAGGTTTGATGCCGGTGCGATGATGGAAAAAGTATCAAATCACGGAGTCACCACATTCTGCGCGCCCCCAACGATATACAGGTTTATGATTAAGGGCGACATGTCCAAGTACGACTTTTCAACGCTCAAATACGCAGTCACCGCAGGAGAGCCCTTGAATCCCACGGTCTACAACGAGTTTCTGAAGAACACTGGCCTTCGGTTGATGGAGGGTTTTGGACAGACCGAGACCGTTGTCACCATCGCCAACTTCTCTTGGATGGAGCCAAAACCAGGGTCGATGGGCAAGCCTTCGCCAGGATACGATGTGGTCTTGGTAGACAAGAACGACAAGGTCTGCGACGTTGGCGAAGAAGGCGAGATCGTAGTCAGGACCGATGAGGGTAAGCCAGTCGGGCTATTTGTGGATTATCATCTCGATGCCGAGAGGTTGAGAAACACGTGGCACGACGATTATTACCATACTGGTGACACAGCCTGGATGGACGAGGACGGTTATTTCTGGTTCATCGGCAGGACAGATGACATGATTAAGAGCTCTGGCTACAGGGTAGGTCCTTTTGAGGTAGAAAACGCCCTCATGTCTCACCCTGCAGTTCTCGAATGCGCAATCACCGGAGTTCCAGATCCCATAAGGGGCCAAGTGGTGAAGGCAACAGTGGTCCTGACGGATGGACATACGCCCTCTGAGGAACTTAAAAAAGAGCTGCAAGATCACGTAAAGAAGGTGACGGCACCCTACAAGTATCCCCGGATCATCGAGTTCATGGACGAGCTTCCAAAGACCATCAGCGGAAAGATCAGGCGGATCGAGATAAGGGAGAAGGACGAGTCGTAAACGAGCTGTATAGTCGAGAACCAATTAGATGAAACGAATCGGTTCTCGCCAGATTAGTGCTTAACGATACGAATGGGCCAAATCTCAAACTCTTATGGGTTAGAGATTTGTCCGAAAGGTATCGTTAAACACTATAAATCACAAGTTTGGTCAAAACGCCCAGCCTTCGTAAAATCCCTTCGCCTCTGGCCTAATTGAAGTTGTTTCTGATACATTGACCCAGAGGTGAAGATCCCTATAAGGCGCGGTGAAGTTGTCCTCCCAAAAGAGCAAGAACTCCAGCTTTTGCCTATCACCTGGCACATCCAGTACGTAATCGACGGGCTCTTCCCAGGTCTGGTTGTGCTCTAAAGTCACATCCTTTTCCAGCAACGTCTCATTCGCGACTGCAATCTCCATGGTGTAGTTTACTTCAGCGTATTCGTGGTTGACTATGCCCACGATCACCATGCTTGTTTGGTCCTGAACCACTGAAGTTGGGTAATCGTAAGCCATCCCGCCAGGTCCGAGGATGTAAAACTCGGTGAATTTTTCCCCTTGCTTTGGTGTCACTATCACGTAAACTAAGAGCGAGACGGAGGTTATTATGGAAAGAACAAGGATGATCGTCAGGATTTTGTCGACACTGCTTTTCTGATCAGTGGTCAGCTCTTCCTTTAAAGCACAAAGCCCTTCTCGGAAAGGAACCCTGAATCTCTCTTCAGAAGGGAGCTCGCTCCGTCTTACGTGGGCCGCCACTGCTAGAATGATGGTAAAAATGGCAAGAGATATCGCGACAGGGATGAGCCTTATGCCCCAAGGAGTGTAGTTGAGCCCAAGTCCGATCAAGGGCACTGTGGCTATGCTGAGGCCGAAACTGAGCGCGACCCTCTCGATACCGTCTAAGTCGTCCTTTTTCGGAAAAAGTGCTGCGATGAGGGCATATCCTGGAACGAAAAGAACCATCAAAAGGCCCAGAGGTATTCGGATGGGAAGATCTGCAAATGGCTGTACAAGGGTGAAGAGAAGTGTCGAAAGAGCCAGGATGACCGTGGCCAGAAGGTCTGATGGCGGTCGTTCTGTAATTGCACTCAATATCCCCGTCAAAGCTCAATCTCCCAAAATGTAATTCGCACTCATTCGCACTTCATGAGACCATCCACAGAAAAGATATATACCCTTCGCATCAGTTTGAATATCATGCGGGCCATCTTTCAGCCATTATTCCTTCTGTTGCTCATCTTGAGTGCGGGCTCAACTATCGCTTCAGATTACAACGCCACTCTTCACGCAGATGATCCTTTCGAGGGAAACTGGACTGAGCTTTGCGGTCCAAGCTCGATCATGATCCCAGCAATCATATTGACACGATCGGGCGCAAGCTGGACGTACCCTCATGAACTTCATCCGGTCTATACACCAGATCAGAACATCACAGGAACATTTTTTGGAGCGAACAGGCTGGCCAACCAGACGGTCCATATCAACGTTGCCGATTTGAATATATCGGACTTCTTGAGGGCAATGAACGTGGTAGCAGGCCCCGTGAGAATAAATCCTGACGGTGATAGCTTTGGTCTGAACGTCTCAGGAGATGTATCGTTCTCGATTCCGGGAACGCCCCCAGGAATACGTGCCCTCTACGTTATCGATAATAACAGTTCCACAGTGCTTTCTGCTGTGCCCGTCTTGATTGCAGAACGAGAGAT
This sequence comes from uncultured Methanotrichaceae archaeon, assembly GCA_964639155.1. Taxonomy (GTDB): domain Archaea; phylum Halobacteriota; class Methanosarcinia; order Methanotrichales; family Methanotrichaceae; genus CAYWZG01. The sequence goes on along the minus strand of CAZXBV010000084.1, from coordinate 2,286 downwards.
AATGGTCGAAGCGCCCTCAGTTGTTGGCCCAGGTGACCTTCTCTTCGTGAAGATATCCGTTCCCAACGATCCGATCAATGGTTCGATCAATG
>CAZXBV010000084.1:0-2094 GCA_964639155.1 uncultured Methanotrichaceae archaeon | reverse complement strand
ATTGAGATGATATGATGAAGATTCTTGCGTCCCTCGCCATACTTGCGCTGATAACTGTGGGTTTCGCCCTCGATGCATCGCCCATGAACCCCGATCCTGGAGAGAAGGTGATGATCACTGGATTCGCAAAACCTGGTGAAGCGGTCAGGTTGAGTTCCAGCTTCGAGATGAAACTTCCAGTGGAGGCCGGTAGATACGAATACGTCGCAAACGGCGTTGAGATTCCCCAAAAGCCAAACAGGTTCTCGGTGACAGCCAGAAACGTCGAAGACCTCAACGTTGGGATAAAAATGGGGATCTGGCTGAACATGCCGATTAAAGCGAGCGGCGGAACAGCATCAGTATCGAGAGCAGATGTACCTCCTGGAAGATATACGCTAAAAATGTTCGGGAATGCAAAGGAAGGTGCATCGGACGTATCTGTTTCTGTGAGTGCCGAGACCACGGTCTATGCCGACTCAGATGGAAGTTACAGGCTGGCCATAGACACTACAGGAATTCCTGAAGGTGATTATAGGGTCCAGGGTGCTGGCGATCTAATCGTATTAGGGATCGGTGCAGATCATGGTGTGTCGTCTCTTCCTTCTTCATCTCCATCTGAAGTGAAAGTGGAAGACCGCGCAGTTTCGACAGCGTCTCCAATGTCGACTGAAGCTGAAAAATCTCCTGACGAAGCCAAACCCGATCGGGAGATCAGAGACGTGGCCGAAATAGAGCCTGAAGAGTCGGCATATTCAGCAACTGCGACAGATGAGGCTGCTGGCGAAGTGGTCGAAGAAGAACGACTCGATCAAGATCAAGCGTCTTTGAATGTGACCGAAAATGCGACTTGGCCAATTGAAGATACTGCCGAGGAGAAGGGCATTTTTGGGAATATTCTCGACCGGATCTTCGGAATCTTGGGACTGGGGGCTACTTGAACTTCGAAAGGTGCTTGAACCTCGAAATGGCAGGGGGTTTATTCCAATCTGCTTGAACTCCCTGTTGCAAAAATATTTTGCAGGTAAGCTGAAGTGGAACGAGCCGATGCCAGCCGACCTTTCGGTTGTGATAATGCTCACGTTCTTGGCGTTGGTATTCTCCTTGGTATGGCCTCTGGCGGATCTGCCGCTTCGAGTCCCCATCGGCTTTCTCATGGTGCTCTTTCTGCCAGGCTACGCCCTGATGGCAGCACTCTTCCCTCAAAAAGACGAACTCAATATAATCCTGCGAGGATTAATCAGTGTAGTTCTCAGCACGGTCGTGATCTTGATCGTTGGCCTCACCCTCAACTTCTCGCCTTGGGGCTTAAGGCTCATTCCGATAATGGCCTCATTTGCCGTCGTGACAGTTATCCTAACAATCGTCGCCCACATCAGGCGGTCTCAACTGCCTTCTGAAAAGAGGTTTAGTGCGCCTTTTAGTTGGAACTGGAGATCGATTATCTTCTTCAGAAATCCTGTGGTTCCAGGATCGCTCATATTGATCGCAGAGCTTCTCATATTCAAGGGACATGTGGAAGCTGCGATAGTGATTCACGCGATCAATTTGGTACTGCTTTCTCTTTCCACATCTTTTGTGGCGGATCGGACTTATCAGGCCCTGATGCTCCTTCCACTTTTCAGGCTTCTCAACATGGCAATGCCGGTCTTCTTTGAACTCACTCTTTATTCTTACATAATGATTTATGCGCCAATGTATTTCCCGATTTATCTCATTTTGAAGAGCAAAAGCTTCAGCTATGAAGAGATCGGCTTGAAGACGAAAGGCTTCTTCCTTTTGATGCCCCTTTCGATTCTGTTGGGCATCGTCGTCGGATGGGGCGAATTTCAGATAATTCATCCTGAGATGCTGACGCCAGATGTGGGCCTTGAGAGCATATTGAAGCTATCTGTGGCGATGATATTCTTCGTGGGCGTGGTAGAAGAGTTTATGTTCAGGTCAGTCTTGCAGACGGTTCTTGAGGATCGGATGGGGCGGATTGGAGGCCTTCTTCTTGCAAGCTTGATTTTCGGTCTAATGCACAGTGGTTACTCAATATTCGCCGAGCTAGTTTTCGTATCGTTTGCAGGGGTTCTATTCGGGTTGTTCTTCCAAAGAACGAAAAGCCTTCCA
>CAZXBV010000083.1:0-6468 GCA_964639155.1 uncultured Methanotrichaceae archaeon | reverse complement strand
ATAGGCCTCCTTGAAAAAGGTGCCAGTGTCCTTGTGGCTCTGAGCCCGATCTCGTGAAGCCTGGTCTGGAAAGAACGCGTAATCCGGAAACTCTTTTGTTTTGGTGACCCCCTGGACCTCGTAGTGGGGAAGAAGCGTCTTGAAGATCGCCCTGAAAAACCGCTCTTCAAGCTGCGACTCGTTTAGGCCCTCGACGAAGGCAAACTCCCTGTCGTATATTCTTTTGATATCTTCGAAGGCGGACACATGATCCTCTTCTTCCCACTCCTGGGTCGACTTGATCTGGTTTTCGAGATAATGGTTGGAGAAAAGGTTCTTGTTGTTCACGAAGTCGAGAGCGTCCAAGAGATCACCAGGCCTGGAAAGCTTCTACCTTGCGATAAATCTATCGTTTGCGCCCAGATGAGGCCTTTTGGAGATTCGCGCTGCAATTTGATCCAAGACCAAAACATACGAAGTTATTATATACCTCGGAACTGTAATTATATCTAAGATGTTTGGGGCCGCCAACCCCCACAATAGTAAAGACGAAAATTAGCATGAGCGGCGTCCTGGAAACTTTGGCGTCTAGAATAGTTTCGTCGAATCACCGTTTCTGCGAAGGAGGTGGACCGAAGATGAACGAATTTTCCGTTCTGGTTGGAGGTCGGGCAGGCGACGGCATAAACGAGGCCGGAATGGTAATCGCCCGCATATTTAACCAGCTCGGTTACCATCTGTACCAATATTATGACTACCCGTCCCTTGTAAGAGGTGGACACAACTTTTCCATAATCAGAGCCTCCAAGAACAAAATAGGAGCTCACTGCGACAGTGTGGATTTTCTGCTCGCCCTAAATCAGGAGACCATCGATCGGCATAGAGATCGGATGAACGAAAAGGCGCTTTTGATCTATGACAGCGACGAAGTCAAGTCAGAAGTTCCAGGTGGACTTGGCTTTCCACTAAAAGAGATCGTGACGGAAGCTGGCGCCCCTGCCATCGCTCGAAATACTTGTCTCATCGGGGCGTTTTCGAAGGCTGCAGGAATCGAGTGGAACGTCCTAGAAAAGGTACTTCAAAAGGAGATCCCAACGGATATTGAAGCAAACATCGAGGTTGCGCGGCAAGGCTATGACGAAGCCGAAGAGCTGGTAAAAGCAGAACGGTTCGATCGACCTTGCTGCCCCGTGATCACGGGAAACGAGATAATTGGCCTTGGGCTAGTCAAAGGAGGCCTTGACGCCTATGTTTCCTATCCCATGACGCCATCTTCTAGCATTCTTCATTTCCTCGCAAAGGCTGCGGGTGACTTTTCGATCAAAGTGGTCCACCCCGAAAACGAGATCGCAGCTATCCTCATGGCCTTGGGGTTTGCATACGCCGGAAAACGGGTAGCTTCAGGAACTTCTGGTGGTGGTTTCTGCCTGATGAACGAAGGGTTCAGCCTTGCAGGGATGGCAGAACTTCCAATAGTGGTGGTGATGGCCCAGCGACCAGGACCGAGCACTGGAGTTCCCACATATACCACGCAGTCAGACCTCCATTTCGTCATGAACGCAGGTCAAGGCGAGTTCACAAGACTTGTGATTGCGCCAGGCGATGCCGAACAGGCGTATTTCTGGTCGGCAGCCGCTTTGAACCTCGCCTGGGAATACCAGGTCCCCACCGTCTTGTTGACTGACAAAAATCTGGGCGAAAGCGCTTACAGCTTGGAGATGGACGAAATCGGCGAGATAGAAAAGGTTGAACCGTCTCTTTGGGATGGTGTCAGCCATTACAAGAGATACGCTTCCGCCGAGACTGGAGTTTCACCGATGGCGTTTCCGCCAATCTCTGGTGAGACTGTTAAGGTAAACAGTTACGCTCATCTGGATTCTGGCATAACCACTGAAGAACCGATCGAAGTTACCAAAAACCAGGACAAACTGCTCATCAAAGAAGAGTACCTGAAAATTGGCCTGGAAGATTATCCTGTGGTAGATATTTACGGCGACGAGATGGCATCTATCGCCCTTCTTTGCTGGGGCTCGACCAAAGGCGTCTGCGCTGAGATGGCAGAGAAACATGGGTTGAAAATGATTCAGCCAGTAGTCCTCAACCCCTTCCCGCTAGAAAGTTTCTGGGATGCGCTCGATGGCGTAGATCGGGTCATCTGCGTTGAAACAAATTCCACAGGACAGCTGGCAAAGTTGGTCGGAAATTATGGGATCTTTGTCGATGAGATGATTCTAAAGTACGATGGAAGGCCCATATCCGTCGAGGATCTGGAAAGAGAGTTAGAAGAGGTGATCTGATGACTTCACAAAAGTTGGGCACGGATGCTCCGATTACGTGGTGTCCTGGATGCGGCAATTTCGCCATTTTGAACTCGATAAGGCCAGTACTTCAGGAACTGGACGAAGAAGGCATTCTTCCTCTAGAAAACGTCGTCTTGGTCTCGGGGATTGGGTGTCATGCCAAGATCGCAGATTACATCGGCATCAACAGTTTCTATTCCATCCACGGAAGAACAATCCCGGTTGCGACAGGAATTAAGCTTGCAAACCCCGAACTTAATGTGATATGTTTTGCAGGGGATGGAGACGCTTATGCAGAGGGTCTCAGTCATCTTATCTTTGCTGCAAAGAGGAACGTGGACATAACAACAATCGTTCACAACAACAGAGTTTATGGGCTTACCACGGGCCAGTACACCCCGACTTCACCTTCTGGGTTCAAGGGTAAATCCACACCATACGGTCTAGAAGTGAACCCAATAAACCCATTGGAGCTGGTTTTTTCCAGCGGCGGAACTTTCGTTGCTAGGGGGTACTCTCACGGGATGGATCTTCTCAAAATTATGTTCAAAGATGCGATCTTGCACAAAGGCTTTTCTTTCGTGGACGTGCTCCAGGTATGTGCCACGTTCTTCAACATGTATGAGTACTATAATCAGCATGTCTACGGGCTTGAAGGGCACGATCCAAAGGATCGGAAACTTGCACGAGAGAAGATCGAAGAATGGGACTACAACTCTGAGGCATCGATCCCTCTTGGTGTGTTCTACAGAAAAGATGCGCCCACTTTTGGAGACAACTTTGATCAATATGGCACAGAGATGGTAGATCGAGATAAGGCGATAATGGAGACTCTTGAGCGTTACGTCTGAGGAAAAAGGAAGCTTCCGATCTCAATCAAACACAAAAGATTATATACTGAGCAGTCCAAAATACATTACTGTATTATTGGGCATGTTTTTTGGGGGAAAAAGATGTGACCCACATAAAGAGGCGATAATTGTGGCCAAGAAATACACGTGCACGGTCTGTGGATACGTCTACGATCCAGAGAAGGGCGATCCTGATTCTGGGATAGAGCCTGGAACCGCTTTTGAAGATATACCCAACGATTGGGTCTGTCCGGTTTGTGGCGCAGGAAAAGAAGACTTTGAAGAGAGCTAAAAGCGAGGCGTAAAGGATGGGTGCGATTGAAGAGAAGTTGGAGGCAGCTCTTAACGATCAGATAAGGTGGGAGCTATACTCATCTTATCTATATCTGTCCATGTCGTCTTACTTCTCGTCCATAAAACTTCCAGGTTTTGCCAACTGGATGAGGGTACAGGCTCAAGAAGAGCTCATGCATGCAATGAAATTTTACGATTATGTCGCAGAGCGAGGCGGGAGAGTAAGGCTTCAGGCTATCGATCAGCCGGGCCAGGACTGGAAGTCGCCTCTCGATGTGGCAGAGGAAGTTTATCAGCACGAGCAGAAGGTTACGAGTTTGATCAACGGGCTGATGGATATGGCAACTGCAAAGAAGGATCACGCTACCATGGACATGCTCCAGTGGTTCGTAAAAGAGCAGGTTGAAGAGGAGTCCAACGCAGATGCGATCGTCCAGAAGCTGAAGATGGTGAGCGACGAGAAGGGGCTAGGCATGCTCGATCAGGAATTGGGCCTGCGACCACCAAAGCTCCAGCCGGTGCCTTCGAAAGGTGGGAAATAACTGCCATATTCTAAATAATTTAACCTATGACAAAATATTCACGCAAGTAGTCTTGACCAGTTTGCAGTCGGTATCGATCAAATAGAGGTCCATATCATTCGACGGAGGCTCGGATGGAAGATATCTCCGGCGTTACTGTCTACACCATGCCAAGCTGTCCTTGGTGCGAGAAAGTCAAGGAATTTCTCAAGAAAAGCAAGATCGAGTTTCAGGAGCGAAACGTCATCGGGGACTTGGACGCAAGACGAGAAGCTTTCGAGAAGTCTGGACAAAGAGGCGTTCCGGTCCTGGACATCGACGGAACCATAATAGTGGGCTACAAGGTGGAACGGATTCAAGAGGCCCTAAAAATGGTCCAGATGTCGCAGAAAATGTACGATCTCGTCGCTATCGGGGGTGGAGTTGCAGGTATTGCTGCAGCCATTTATGCGGGCAGGTTCATGATGAAATCAGTCCTGGTGGCAGAAAGCCTCGGCGGAACCATAATTTCCACAGACGACATCGCCAACTACCCAGGCTTTAGCCAGATAACTGGCCTCGATTTGATAAAAAGGTTCCAGGATCATCTTGCCGATTACGATCTCGAAGTGGTGGAAAGAAAGGTCACCAGGATCGAGAAGTGCGAGAAGGGATGTTTCAAGGTCTTTATGGGTGAAGAGTACTTCCACACCAAGGCGATCGTCCTTGCCACAGGGACCGATTGGAAGAAGTTAGAGATACCTGGCGAAGATAAGTTCGCAGGACGAGGCGTTCATTACTGCGCACTTTGTGACGGTGCGTTCTATCAAGACAAGGTGGTGGGCGTTGTTGGTGGCTCAGATTCTGCCGCAAAAGAGGCTCTGCTTCTTTCAGATTATGCCAAGAAGGTGTACATAATCTACAGAGGCGAGAAGATTAGGCCAGAGCCGATCAACCTGAAACGGGTCGAGGCGAACGAGAAGATCGAGGTGATAAATGAAACCAACGTTCTTGAAATCAAAGGCGAAGACTTCGTCAGTTCGGTGATTTTGGATCGACCTTTCCAGGGGTTAAACGAGCTGGATCTTTCTGCCTTATTTGTCGATATAGGTCATTTTCCGCTCTCAGACCTGGCGCGAGATGTGGGCGCAGAATTAAACGAGAAGGGTGAAGTGAAGATCGATCGGGAGGCGAAGACCAACGTTCAGGGTCTCTTTGCTGCAGGTGACGTTGTGAATACCTCTTTCAAGCAGGCCATAACAGGGGTTGCAGAAGGCGTTACGGCGGCCTATTCTGCTTACGTTTACGTCAACGAGAACGAAGTGATATGTCCTTGCGATGATGAGGAAGAGTTCTGATAGATCTAATTTATCTAATATCACTGAATGATAATAAATGTTATCATAGTAATAGTTATAATCAAGTATTATGGAAAAATACGTTGCTCGATCTGTGATAAATCGAGTAAGGTCAAAGAACAGCCTTATGTGAACGCCTTAACAAAAGAAAAATAGGTGGTGATTTGGTTTGTCTAAGGAGATGAAGCTGGGAATCGTTGGTCTTGGGAAGATAGGTGGAAACCTGGCGCTTCAGGCCGCAGAAAAGGGGATCGGCGTGGTGGGCAAGGCCAGGACCGATAAACCTCATCTGGCCAGGAAGGGCGTGAAGGTGGCTAAAGGTTACGAGGAGTTCGTCGATTTCCTGGACGCGCCACGTGTGATCTATCTTTCTTTGCCGGCAGGGCCTTCCGTGGACCTGGTTTTAGAAGAGCTGGTTTCGTATCTGGACGAAGGCGACGTGGTGATTGATGGTGGTAATTCTTTCTATCAGGATACAATCGTGAGGGAAGAAGACCTTTCTGACAGGGGTATATATTTCCTAGACTGTGGAACCAGCGGTGGCGTTGAAGGGGCTCGGAAAGGGGCTTGTTTCATGGTGGGTGGAAAGCCCGAGGGCGTGAAGATTGCCGAGCCCGTTTTGAAGGCGTTGGCAACCGAGGGAGGGTACGTTTACACGGGTGAGCCAGGAAGCGGCCATTTCGTCAAGCTGGTTCATAACGGGATCGAGTTTGGGATGGTTCAGGCCATAGGCGAAGGCGTGGCACTTCTCAGGGGTGGCGATTTCGATCTCGACCTTGCGAAGGTCTTTGGTAACTGGTCGCATGGTTCGGTCATAAGGGGTTGGCTCGTCGAGCTGATGGCTCAGGGTTTGAAGGAGAAAAGGCTTGAGGATGTGGACAGTTACGTCGAGGACACGGGCGAGGTCAACTGGCTCGTTCACGACGCCATCGAAAAAGAGATACCGATTCCGGTAATCACTCAGTCCGTGATGGAGCTGTTCAGGTCCAGGGACAAGCATTGTGACGATTGCAGGTCGATAGCCGTGATGCGAAACGGGTTTGGCGGCCATCCTTTCGGCCAGGATCAATCCGTCTCCAAAGTGAGGAAATCCAGCCGGATCGAGAAGATATAGGTCCAAAGGGTTCTCGGTTGGGGTGCAAAGGGACCAGAGGGCCGCCCGCCCTCGGCGCCTCTGCCTATTTTT
>CAZXBV010000082.1:0-6567 GCA_964639155.1 uncultured Methanotrichaceae archaeon | reverse complement strand
CCATATCCAAAAATATGTGGTGGAACCTGAGGTCCGATGTCAACTCAGGATGAAAAGCCAACCCGATCAAGTTATTCTCTCTGACCGCAACCGCCATATCATCTATCTCTGCTAGAACCTCGACCCCTTCAGACCAGTCGATCACGGCCGGTGCCCTGATGAAAACCGCGTTATATGGCCGGTCAAACCCTTCGACCAACAGTTCAGCCTCGAACGATTCCTTTTGAGAACCAAAAGCGTTCCGCCTAGTTTTGACGCTCAAAAGTCCCAACGGATCGAAACGAGTTTCCTCTTCAATTTCACGAGATGCTATGATCAAGCCCGCGCAGGTGGCCATGATGGGAACTTTAGCTTTGGCTGCCTCGATCACCTCAGAGCCAACGCCGGTCCTGGTAAGATGTCGGCTTATCGTGGTGCTTTCGCCGCCGGGCAAGACGATCCCGTCGCAGTGAGAAACGAACCCCGCACGGCGGATTTCAACGACGGTACCTCTATCACCCAGAGCTTGTTCCATGGCAGCGACATGCTCAGATACATCGCCTTGAAAGGCGATCACGCCAATCCTTACGTCTACCATCCCCTGGACTGGAGCTTCTCATCTTCGGAGAGAGTTCCCACATCGATCCCTTTCATGGGATCGCCAAGTCCTCTAGATATCTCGCCCAACTTTGCAGGATCGTCATAATTGTTCACGGCCTCTACTATGGCCGATGCCATGACCTCGGGTTTTTGAGACTTGAACACGCCAGATCCCACGAAGACGCCGTCTGCACCCATCTGCATCATGAGTGCCGCATCGGCAGGAGTGGCTACACCACCAGCTGCAAAATTCACCACGGGAAGCCGCTGGATCTTTGCACATTCACAGACCAGATCGTAATCGGCCTCGATATCCCTGGCCAGATCCATAAGCTCCTCCTTGCTCATCCCTTTTGTTGCCCTGATCTGGCCCAGGATCATCCTCATGTGGCGCACAGCTTCTCTTACATCGCCAGTACCAGCCTCACCCTTGGTCCGTATCATGGCCGCACCCTCATCGATTCGCCTCAAGGCCTCGCCCAGGTTTCGTGCACCACAGACGAAAGGTACCTTGAAATCTGTCTTGTCCACGTGAAACTTGTCAGCTGGAGTCAAAACTTCTGATTCATCGATCATGTCCACTCCGAGGGCTTCTAAGATCTGGGCCTCTACGAAATGCCCTATCCGGACTTTGGCCATGATCGGTATCGAGACAGAGTCGATGATCTTTGCTATAATCTCGGGGTCGGCCATCCTGGCAACGCCCCCCATCTTCCTTATGTCGGCCGGCACTGCGTGCAAGGCCATGACGGCCACGGCACCTGCGTCTTCTGCGATTACGGCCTGCTCCGGGGTCGTAACGTCCATTATGACGCCCCCTTTCTGCATTTTCGCAAAGCCTCGCTTCAGCAGTTCCGTACCATAACGAAGTTTATCCAATTCCATGATAGTCAGATGCCCCAAATGATTTTTAAGCTCAACACCAGAGCGGCAGCTTTAAATAAACTTTCCTCTCCGACGATCCGCCCGCCAACTGGTCTTGGGGAAAAAAGGGTGACGGAAACGTTTCCGCTCTACCCACCCTACTGGAAATTCCTCGGTCGTCCGCTACACCGCTGTTATCCGCTGTTATCGCTATATATCTCGCGGATGTAGATGTCCTTGTCGCCCTTTTGGTCGCTTACCCAGACCACCTTGCGGTTCCCGACACGAGGATCTGTCTGATCACCAGGACCCGTGTATATCTCAACTTCCTTTCCGGTGAGGATGTCCATTCCAAGAATGTCCCAGTTTCCGTTCTTGTTGTCTTGCCAGACCAGGAGGTCGCCATCTAAATCGGGGTTGACTTGATCAGAGGTTGCGGAAGTGAGCCTCAAAACCGCGCCAGACACAAGATCATAAGAGTACAAGTCCCAGTTTCCGTTCTTGTTGTCTTGCCAGACCACTTTCTTGCCGTCGGTGGTCGGATTGATCTGATCGCCAGGCCCTGTGGCAAGAGGTTGCCTGTTCTGGCCGACCCACAGATAAACGTCCCAGTTTCCAGTCGACTTGTCTTCATACTGATAGACCATCACAGATCCGCCTGCATCGGGGTTCTTTCCCCGCGGCGGGATCGCTTCTTTTGGCTCTGTAGAATAAAGCGGCTTTTTTTGGATGATCCATCCAAAAGAGGCTATGGGTAGGTCAGACCATGCCAGAACCTCCTCACTTATCGATATTTGAGACGGCTCGCTCAGACCTCTCTGAAGCTGAGTCCGGTTGATGGTTAATATGTCGAAAGTCCGGATCGCCCAGGACTCAAACTCGGCTTCGTAATGGGTCCAAGCCACCAGATCGTCTTTGACATCAGGATACATGTCAAGATCTGGTCCTGCCACAAGGGGCCATTCCACGTTCTCGATCAAGTTGTAGAGGTAGACGTCGGGGTTACCTGTTCTGTTGTCCATCCAGATCACCCAGTCGCCACTGATTGCAGGGGACGTCTGGTCACCTGGTGCTTGGCAGATTACGCTCGTCTGGTCCGAAGCGAGGTTTTGGTATCCGAACTTTCCGCCAGGGAATATCATCCAGACCAATTTCTGATCTAAGTCCAGTTTTATTTCGCCGGATCCGTTGGCCACGTCCTCAACCTTCCATGTGTTAGGGTTGAACTGACGGATGGCCCATCCCTCTTCGGTCACCTCGTTGTAGACAACACGATTGTCGTAGACCTTCGGGTGGGTCTGAAGCCCTGGCCTTGAAAAGGACCTGCCCCAGTTTCGGTCCCAGAAGTGATAGAAAATGTCTCCAGAGGTCACGTCTTCCCAGACGATGAGGTTGCCGCTGACGTGAGGATTGATCTGATCTCCGTCGTCAGTAAGCTTCGTTTCGGTCCTGGTGGAAAGATCATAGGCATAGACATCCCAGTTTCCGTTTCTGTCGTCCTGCCAGACGATGAGCCCCCCGCTTATGACCGGATTGATCTGCTGGCCTGGATTGTTCAAGTTGATGATCTTGCCGTTCAGGTCATAAAAAGAAATGTCCCAGTTGCCTTTGGCGTTGTCCTGCCAGACCACTTGACCAAGTGAAGTGGAAGGCACGATCTGATCGCCCGCACCTTCGGCGACGATCACTTCTTCGCCAGTCTCAAGGTCGATCATCCAGATGTCCCAGTTTCCGTTCCGGTTGTCTTGCCAAACCATCTTTTCGCCACCCACATTAGGATGTCTCTGGTCACCTGGGGCCCGGACGATGGGTCGCTCGAATCGAGTGAAAAAGTCGAAACCGAATATATCCCAATCAGAGCCACGGTTGTCGCTCCAGACCACCATGCTCTCGTTAGTGGCTATGTCATCTCGATCCAGGTTCAGTAGAGGATCTGTCTCGACCTCTCTTGTCATGATCTGGGGCGTCGTGCCGCTATAATCCATCCAGACGATCCTACCTTCAGAAAGGAACTGGGTACTTCCTGCTAACCTTACGTAGAATGGCATCCCGACACCGTCATTGGGCTTTTGGTGGGAAGGGCCAGTGGCCACAGGAATTTCAATCTCCAATTCCAAGTCGTAGAGATATATGTCTTGATCGCCGTTTCTATCGTCAAGCCAGGCAACGTATTTGTCCCAGATCACAGGAAGGCCTTGATAACCAATATCTGAAGTTATGGCCTTCTCTTTGCCGGTTCTCAAGTCATAGAGATAAATGTCTAAGTTATAGTTATTCTCAACCACATTACGGTCGTCCATCCATACAATTTTGTCACCGTAGATCCAAGGCGCCACCTGCTTGTTCGAGTCGGCGGTGATTTGGATCTCGTCACCTGTGCTCAAGTTGTGGAGATAGATATCCCAGTTACCGTTGCGCTTGTCAGCCCATGTCACCTTATCATCCTTGACCATGGGCGTGGCTTTATCGGACTTTGCACTGGTAAGCTTTGAACTCGTGCCCACCGTTATGTCGTATAGGTAAATCTGATCATTCCCTGTTCTGTTATCTACCCACACCACTTTGCGGTCGCTAATAGTGGCGTATCTCTGGTCGGAAGGATCATCACAGATCACGGTTTCAGTCTTTGATTTGATATCATAGAGGTACAAATCAGGGTTTCCGTTCCTATTGTCAGTGTAAATGACCGAGTCTTTGCTCACGCTAGGACTGCTCTTCTCGTCGCCAGAAGTTATCTGGGTCTCTTTGCCGGTCGCAAGGTCCCTCATGTAGACTTGAAAAGTTCCTGTCCGGTCGTCGGTCCAGACCACTTTCTCACCCTCGATCCAGGGATTGATGTGGTCGTAAGGTCCTGAAGTGACCATCTCGTCCGCATCCAGAGTGAAGTCGTAGATGTAGATGTCGGGATCAACCTTTCTGTAATCGGTCCAGACCAATCCCCTCTCACCAAGAGCAGGATCTTTCTTTGGAGAGCCAAAGGAGACGGAAAATTCCTCACCAGTAACCAGATCCAAGAGACATACTTCGGCAACGCCGGTTCGGTGGTCTTGCCAGGCCACTATATTTCCGTAAACTGTGGGCGCAGTCTGAAGATCGTCTCTTTCAAGGAGGGTTTCTTTGCCGCTTGAGATTGAATAGATCGCGATATTGTAGTCGCCGGTCCGGTTATCAGACCAGACAACGAGATCACCATCTATTGCCGGGAATATTTGCTCACCTGGTGCCGTACAGACCGGAACTTCGCGCCCAGTCTTGATGTCGTACATGTAAATGTCTTGATTTTTGTTTTTCTCATCCACCCAGACGATCCGATCTTTGCTTATCTGGGGCTGGATCTGATCATTTGGATCAGAGGTTATCTGCCGTTCTTTTCCCGTTTCCAGGTCGTACATGTAGATATCGAAGTTGCCGTTTCGCGCGTCCATCCAAACCACGCGATTGTCGCTTATGTCCGGCAAGAACTGGTCCGCAGAAGCCGTGCAGATGGGCTTTACTTCCCTCGTTACAGAGTCGTACATGTAGATGTCAGACTCACCAGTTCGCATGTCCTGCCAGACGATGACGTCACCAGAGACTGCAGGATTATCTTGGAGGCCCGGATAGAACGTGACTCCCCTTTCCTTTCCGGTCTCCAGATCGTACATGAATATGTCGAAGTTGCCACTTCGATTGTCTGCCCAAGCCACTATGTGGCCGTCAATTGCAGGTTGTTCTTGTAAGTCGCCCCACGATACACTCACGGGACGCTCTTTACCCCCACTCATCCCGCAGGCGATGCCTGAAAGAAGCAGGCCCGCCATCAATAACATGATAATTTGCCTCGACATTTTAACACCTATCCAGTCGAAGTCAGATTTATGATGATCAACCATCGAGAGGAGGATGGTGAGTATATAAGAACTCGCCCCAAAGGCCAAAATACCATCTTCGGATCGGATTTTCCGATGTTGGAGGGGGTATTGGGCTTATAGTGCTTAACGATACCTTTTAGCCAAATCTCTAACTCGTAAGAGTTTGGGATTTGGCTTATTCGTATCGTTAAGCACTATTCTGGCGAAAACCGATTTGTGTCATCTAATCGATTTTCGACTATACACTAATCTACTTGTATTATTAGTTGCATATTGAGACGGGGGTGTAAATCTTGGATTTGAAAGGCACGTTATCTTTACTGTTGATCGTCTTTGCCTTTGGCACGGTTGTTGCTGCCGAGGAAGACCCTTGGGACGAGGCGCCCTTGTCTGCGGAGGCAGGATTTGGTGAAGACGATTATCTGAACTATGATTTTGCGTATAGCAGCAACGGTGGTGACGGGGAACGACTGTTAATGACGACGGGGCCAGGTGAGGTTCCGACTCAATATGGCGGGTCTGAGCTCACCCAATATTCGCAGTACTTCAGCATGGATGCGCCATCTGGGGGCGGCGAGGTCGAGAGATATTCTCTCTCAAGAGAGCCAACTGCGCTTTACTATGCAGGCAGTCCATCTCAGCCGGTGACTTACTCGACCTACAAGTCGACTTATCTTGGCAGAAATGCCCTCTGGATTCAGGGGGCCAGCAGCTGGACTCAATATGCAGTCTGCCCCTTGGGTGCATGGTTGCAACTACTGGCCTACAGCACCGGTGGCGGCACGGCCAACTTTTATGAGATATATCCCAGTAACAGGCTGCTTTACAAATCGTACTACTTCTACCCAGGATATAACCGGCTGAACTTCCAGGCAGATGAAGTTGGAAAACACGTATTGCTTTTCGTGACAAATAATCAGCCCAGCAACGTGGTGATTGTGGACGTAAGTAGCAGCGGTTGGTCACCTTGGCCGTCTTATCCGTCTTATCCGTCATATGCTAGAGTGATTGTAAAATCCAACTGGATGAAAGGCTTCACCGTGTCGGTAGATGGAATACACCAGTTCAACGATGTGAGCGACGGGTCACTGGATGGAATTGCCACCTTTACAGTATCTGGGAATCAGTATCATACGATCAAGGTCTCCTCCGTAGGGTTCCTCAAATCCTACTACAGGTACTTCAAGAGCGGATACCAGTACACGCTCACCATGTGATAGAACAGGTTCGTCCGAGGGGGGACGGATCTCAATCTACTTTTTTTGTTTTATAT
>CAZXBV010000081.1:0-6614 GCA_964639155.1 uncultured Methanotrichaceae archaeon | reverse complement strand
TTCAGTCTTCGATCAACCCAGCGCCGCTGAAGATCTTCGCTGCCTCTTCCAGCGTCAAATCCTCCGGCGGCACTATTATGTCTGACTCCAAGATCTCTTCTGCGTCCAAGGGCGTTCCCTTATCTTTTATGGCCACAAAGAGCTCAGAAAGCCCTTTCTTGTACCCGGCCTCGTCCTCTTTGGCCACGAAATCCACGATCTGATTGTCGATCACGTTCAACTCGTCCAGAAGAGCGCTTGGAACCTTGAACTGGCCACCTCCCATGATTCTGATTATCATTTCCCTGCCTCCGCTTTCAGCCTGGCAAGTTCGAGCTCGACATCGCTTTCTGCCTTCACCTTGGCAAGTTCTCTATCGATACTATCTCCGCTTTGGGTGAAATCTTCAAGAGCGCCTGAATCCATCAGCTCGTCAAGAGCAGCAGAACGAGCCTTCATGTTCTCGATCTTATCTTCAGACCTTTGAACTGCCATCCCAACATCTGCCATCTCTTCGCTTATGCCGGTGAGCGACTCTGTGACCTTAACTTGCGCCTCTGCCGCAGAATGCTGAGCCTTGAGGCTCTCTTTCTTCGTCCTGAACACCTCGATCTTCGTAGAAAGCCTCTTTTCGGTAGCCTCAAGTTTATCTTGCTCTCTTTGAAGGTCTGCAATCTGAAGGTCTAACCCCCCTACCTGTGAATCTAGAGCGGTCTTCCTCTCAAGAGCTATCCGAGCCAGGTCTTCGCGGTCCGACTTGATCGCGTCTCTCGCCTGCGAATCCAACTTGTCCCTGCTCTGCGCCAATTTTGCCTTCTGAAGCTCTAACCTCTTCTTTGAGGTCGCGACCTCGGCAACACCTCTCCTGACGTTCTGCAACAGATCAAGCTGCTTTTGGTAAGAGTAATCCAACGTCTCAGAAGGATCTTCCAGCCTGTCCATCAACGTATTGGTCTTCGCCTTAACTATCGTACCCATCCTGTTGAGCAAACCCATATCTTCAATAACCCCCTAAAAATACCCAAATATAGTATTTGACGATACCTTTCGGACAACTGTCGAACTCTCATTAGTTCGACATTTTGACCTATTCGTATCGTTAAGCACTAATCTTGCGAGAACCAATTAGTTTCATCTAATTGGTTTTTGACTATAATCCTACTCAATCGAACTGACTGAAACGGATCTCTTTTTCCACCTCGAACTTGCCGTCCAGAGCCGTCCTGGAATCGATCTTCTTGGCAATCTCATTCTTGAAAGCCCCGACATCCCAGGTGCCATCAAACTCGCTCTTCAGATCGAAAATGGTGCAATTGGGCGTTTGAGCCACACGATCAAATCCCATGTAAGATGATGCGACGTTGATGTTGGACAAGTCCATCCCAGTCCCGTTGAAGACGAAAGATGATTCCAAATGCTGGACGTTGACGAAAAGCCCCTTGGGAAAATCGATCGTCCTGTTCCTCTGAGAGATCCCCGCCGAATCGTTCACAAACCCCATCGCCGAATAGTCGATAGCGCCTTGGCTGTAAAGGACCTCGGTGCGGGAAAATCCCGTATGCCTGTCCATTGCAGTTTCGACGATCTCGGTATTGCCCTTGCCGCTTACTTCAAGAAATCCCGTCATGGACCCCGTCGTGGATCCCGTCATGGACTCGAAACCCGAAGCAATTGCAAGGTACGAAATCGCAACTAAGATGACAAAGCTGAGTAACAAGATGATAAATCCTCTCATGTAGTTCCCTTTCACCTGAAGTTACTCTATGCGGGGATACAGTTTAAACTTTTCCATCAGACCGTAATACACACTGGGCACTTGCCGCCTTTGGATAGCCTTTATCACTTATCAGCTCGGAGACAAGATATGTGTACTTGGACTACTTCCCCTACGACTCGCTGAGACCCTACCAAGACGCCATGCTAGATGCGGTTTACGAAGCCGTGAGAGACGGTGATCACAGCGTTCTCATGATAGATGCCCCAACCGGCAGCGGAAAAACCAGCTGCATCTCTGCGGCATTGGCTGCAGCCCCTGGCAAGATAGCCGTAGCAGTGAGGACCGTTAGCCAGATCAACATATACCTGGGCGAGATCGAGAAGATCAAGGCCAAGACCAGACACAAACCAAACATCTCCTATATGGTAGGAAAACAAAAGATGTGTCCTCTTGCAAGCGAGTTTCGCGGCGAGAGCGTTTATTCAGGCTGTGCGAGGCTAAGAGAGAAAACAAAACACTTGATGGCCACCCGCCTCAGAGATTTTGGAGGGAGGTTCTACGACCCTTCGAAAGACCGAAGCCTTCCTGACGAGAACCCCGAATACCGAACGTTCTGTCCTTATTACCTCATGAGCAGAGAAGTTTTGGAACTGAGCGGAAAACCCCAATTCAAACCATCCATCAAGATGCTGGACCTTGCAGACGGCCTGAGAGACGAGATCCAGTCTCCGGACCAATTCATAGACAAATGCCATGACATATGCCCCTACGAAACCATGAGCCTCTGCGCCAAAAATAGCGACCTAGTCATCCTGAACTATTCTCACCTCTTCAGCCCTGATTTTCAGGAGATCATCTTCGACTGGCTCGAACTGGACCGAGAAACCCTCACTCTTTTCGTAGACGAGGCCCATAACCTGGGAGATGCTGTAAGAGCCCTGAACACGAGATATTTGTCCCAAAGGATGATCGACCTTGCCGAGACGGAAGTGGAAACGTATCAGGACGCCATGGGCCAAGCCAAGATTCAGGAATCTCGCACGGATGCCCTATCCAGAATGAAAGGGGTTGAGATCGCAAAGTCCTTGCTTCCCAGGCTTAGAAAGTACATCCAAAGCCGACAGGCAAGGATGCAAGAAGGCGAAGAGCTTCTCGATGCCGACCTATTCAGAGAGTTTCTCTACCAAGATACGAGCGACGTAGATGACGCTTTATCAGCCGTTTCCGACGTGGCAGTTGCCATCGCTGAACATAAGCTCGCCGAAGGCGACAAAGAGAACCTCCAAGGCGAAGTGGAACCAAGCCTCGCTCAGGTGCTTTTGTTCCTAAGAGACATTGAACTTGGCGAGACCGATCTTGCATACCAAAGACGGATCATCTCAAGTGGAATTGGCGAGAAGAAACGGACGTGGCTAGAGGTGAACAACATCGATCCCTCCCCAGTCATAAGGCAAGTCGTAGATAACATCAACTCTACAGTGATGCTGAGCGGGACGCTCTCGCCTCTCGATGCTTACGAACTCTATTTACTGGCCGAATCCAAGCGAGCTGAAAAGATCAACTTGCCCACTTCATTTCCTGCCCAAAATAGGCTTCTCATCGCAGCCAAAAACGCGACTACTCAGCTTGAGAAAAGAGAAGATGCTCAGAATCGCCAAGAAATCATCGATCACTTGGGGGCGCTGATAGAAGAAGTTCCTGGAAACGTTGCCGTCTTCTTCACGTCTTACGCCATGATGAACCAATACCAGAAAGTCTGCCAAAAAGCTGCAAGGAAAGCTGGAAAACGACTTTACACCGAGCCCAGAGCTGCAGAAGAGGTTCCTGACGTTCTTAACGACTTTTTCCGGGCAGGAAGGCGGCGTGGCGCGGTCCTCTTGGGTGTGTCTGGCGGAAAACTTGCCGAAGGGATCGACTACAAAGGCAAAGCTCTAAACGGCGTTGCTGTCGTTGGCTTGCCTCTTGGATTTTACAACGAGATTCAAAGGGAGGTCAACACGTACTACGTCAAGAAGTACGGTCGAGAAAAGGGAATGCTCATCGCCTACACTTTGCCTGCCATAAACCGAGGACTCCAGGCTGCAGGAAGGGTGATCCGTGACGCTTCCGAGCATGGCGTGCTCCTCTTTTGCGATATGCGCTTCAAAGAGACTGGTCGAGGCGGAGTAAAGCAGTTCTTGCCAAAGTGGATCCAGGACGAAATAATTGTTGCAAGCGCAAAAGAGAGCAGACGCATAATCAAGAATAAGGTGGCTGAATGGTCGAGGTGAACAAATAGCCTAAACTTCCGTTATCCCGTTTTTAGCCCGCCCACATTATCCTTTTCTAGCCTCTTGATAGTGTCTCGAAGCTGAATCGCACGTTCGAAGTCGAGGACATTTGCAGCGTCTCTCATCTCGGCGTCAAGCTCGATTATCATGTTTGGGATATCTGACTTTGGGATGTGTCTTGTGTCGGTGATCTCTGCGACTTTCTCCCTGACGGGCTTGTTTATCGTCTTTGGAACGATCCCGTGCTCCTGGTTGTATCTCATCTGGAGCGCGCGTCTCTCTTCGGTCTTTCGGACCGCTTCGCTTATTGAATGGGTCATCTTGTCGGCGTAGAGGACAACTCTAGAATTTGCGTTCCTCGAAGCTCTGCCGATCGTTTGGATCAGGCTCTTTTCGTCCCTGAGGAACCCTTCCTTATCCGCATCCAGTATCCCGATGAAGCCAACCTCAGGAATGTCGAGTCCTTCTCTTAAGAGGTTGATCCCGACGAGGACATCGAACTTTCCAAGGCGAAGCTCCCTTATGATCTCGGTCCTCTCGATAGTCTTGATCTCGGAATGAAGGTACCTGGCCCGAATTTTGTTTTTCGCCAAATAGTCGGTCAGCTCTTCTGCAAGCTTTTTCGTGAGGGTGGTCACAAGAGCGCGATCACCTCTCTCGACGACCTTTCCAATTTCCTTCATCACATCTTCGACCTGACATTCGATGGGGCGAACCTCAACTTCTGGGTCCAAAAGGCCGGTTGGTCGGATGATCTGCTCTGCAACCTTTTCGGACCGCTCCAGCTCGTAAGCTCCAGGCGTTGCCGAGACGAATATCACAGACTTCATGTACTGCTCGAACTCTTCGAACCTCAAAGGGCGATTGTCAAAGGCGCTTGGAAGCCGAAATCCGTAGTCAACGAGGCTCGTTTTCCGAGATCGATCGCCCTTATACATGGCGCGGAGCTGAGGGATTGTCTGGTGGCTTTCATCGATCACTATCAGGAAGTCTTCTGGGAAGTAGTCGAGAAGACAATAGGGCGGCTCGCCAGGCGTTCGGCCGTCGAAGTGGCGAGAGTAGTTTTCGATTCCTTTGCAGCTTCCGGTCTCTTCGATCATCTCGATGTCGTAGAGAGTTCGCTGCTTTAGCCGGTGAGCTTCGAGCATCTCAAGCTCGCAAAGCCTTTCATCCAGTTCTTTTAGGATCTGCTCGATGGCGCTCTTTTTTTCGTCTTCTGGGATCACGTAATGGCGCGCAGGGTAGACGTAGAAGTAGTTCATATCTTCCCGGCGCTTTCCACTCTGCTTTTCGATCTCGGAGATTCTGTCCACTTCGTCTCCAAATAGCTCGATTCTGATGATGTCGTTGAAGTAGCCGGGGACAAGGTCGATTGTGTCTCCTTTCACCCGGAAGCGGCCCGGCATAAGCTCGATGTCGTTTCTTTCGTACTGGATGTCCACCAACCTTCCGAGAATCTCCCTTCTCGATATCTTGTCTCCCACTTTCAGCTCAAACCCCATTTTCTGGAAGTTTTCAGGGTTTCCAAGACCATAGATGCAAGAGACCGATGCCACCACAATCACGTCTTGCCGAGACATGAGGGATGCTGTCGCAGCAAGGCGCATCTGTTCAATCTTCGGGTTGATGGCAGAGTCTTTTTCAATGTACAGATCTCGTGCGGGAATGTAAGACTCGGGCTGGTAGTAGTCATAGTAAGAAACGAAGTACTCGACCCTGTTTTCTGGGAAAAACTCCTGAAACTCGTTATAGAGCTGGGCCGCGAGGGTCTTGTTATGGGCGATGACCAAAGTGGGTTTCTTGACCTGGTCGATGACGTTGGCGATTGTGTAAGTCTTTCCTGAGCCCGTAACCCCAAGCAGGGTCTGATGCTTCAGACCTGTTTTCAGGCCCGAAACGAGCCCTTCGATCGCCTCTGGCTGAGATCCTCTCGGCTCAAAATCGGAGACGAGGTCAAGCTGCAGATCAGAGGTATTTGAAGCCTGGTTATATGTTGTCATGGAAGTCTTCTCTTCGAATCGGTTCTCGGCTATAACTTAAGGTCTCAAAAGGAGAGTCGCAGACACTATATAAAACGTGTTTAGAACAGATTCACCAACAAATACGCCTACCAAACATTTAAAAATATTTATTCGTAGAGTTGATCCCACATATACTATTAAATCGGTGGGCACCAAAGGGAAAAAACTCCAACCTATGATTACAGGAAGCTCTTTACCGTCCATTTTTGTTTTGATTTTCTGGATATGTGCCCCATATTTATTTTCGAAGTAAATATCCAACCCCAAATATCTTGAAAAGTAATAAACCAACGTAGAGGAGGCGAGTATCCCCATCATGTTTGTGATAAACAGCACAACTGGATCGAATATCAATATACCTGCAAAGAGAAGTGGAGTTGAAGGTATCATAGTCAGACCTCTCGTGGAGAGGATCAAAAGGTAGATCACCAGAGCTGTAATGTAATGAACCTCTGAAAGACCTTTTAGGAAATCTACGTTGACCTCCTCTGGGAAAAATAGATACGTCGAAATGCCTAGGGTAATCGTGACCAGCCAGATGTAGAACGCTAACTTCTTTTGCTTCATCGTTGACCTATCTATATCAAAGAGCACGAATTGGTCATCAACTTCGATCTATAGTGCTTA
>CAZXBV010000080.1:0-6620 GCA_964639155.1 uncultured Methanotrichaceae archaeon | reverse complement strand
TAAGATGAATCCGATGCCTAAACCGGCGATATAAATGACGACATGTCAGGGGTGAAATGACAATTTGACATCATTAAACCGGGGTGCAGTGGTCTCCGTCCGGGGCAGCGTTGTAGACGCACGGTTCACGGAGTTGCTCCCCAAGATCAACAGCGTGCTGAAGGCTGGCGACGATGGCCAGGTCGTGATCGAGGTATTAATTCATCTCGATTCCGAGACGGTGAGGGGGATCGCTCTCACGCCCACCCTGGGACTTGCTCGCGGCTCTTTGGTGACGAATACCGGCCAGCCTTTGATGGCTCCGGTTGGGGAGAAGCTTTTGGGCAGAGTCTTCAACGTCTTCGGCTCGCCGATAGATCAGAAAGAAAACCCTGTGGTGAAAGATTTCCGCTCTATTCACCAGGACTCACCACCGATATCTCAGCGAACCACCACCTCCGAGATCTTCGAAACTGGAATCAAGGCGATAGACGTTCTATCACCACTGGAACGCGGCGGTAAAGCCGGGCTTTTGGGAGGCGCTGGCGTCGGCAAGACCGTTTTGATCATGGAGCTGATCAACAACATAGCGGGCAGATATGAGGGGATCAGCATCTTCTGCGGGATCGGAGAACGGTCTCGAGAGGGCGAAGAACTCTACCGAGAGATTCAAGACGTGGATGTGCTGGATAAGACCATTCTGGTCTTTGGTCAGATGAATGAGCCTCCAGGTGCGAGATTTCGCGTCGGCCATGTTGCCCTCACCATGGCCGAGTACTTCAGGGACGATGTCAAGCAAGACGTATTGTTGCTGATCGATAACATATTTCGTTTTGTTCAGGCAGGCTCCGAGGTCTCGGGGCTCATGGGGCAGCTGCCGTCGAGGGTGGGATATCAGCCAACCCTGGCAACTGAGCTTGCGGAGTTCGAAGAAAGGATCTGCAGCACCAGGACGGGAGCCATCACCTCGGTTCAGGCGGTATACGTCCCTGCTGATGATTTTACAGACCCTGCCGTCGCCCACGCCTTCGGCCACCTCTCTGCTTCTATCGTTTTATCAAGAAAAATGGCGAGCCAGGGTCTCTATCCGGCGATAGACTCTCTTCAATCGCGGTCGAGGATGTTGAGCCCCACCATAGTTGGAGCAAAGCACTACAACACAGCCCAAAGGATCCGCAAGACGCTTGCAGAGTATGAGGAATTAAAAAACGTCATCGCAATGCTGGGACTTGAGGAGTTGTCGGAGGACGATCAAAAAACTGTGAATCGGGCCCGCCGGTTGGAGCGTTTTTTGACTCAGCCCTTTTTCACAACCGAGCAATTCACAGGGCAGGAGGGAAAGATGGTAGGGCTTGAAGATGCCCTCGATGGCTGTGATCGCATCCTAAACGACGAGTTCTCAGACTTCCCAGAGAAGTCGCTTTACATGATAGGGTGCATCGAGGAAGCAAAAGAATGAGGCTGAAGGTTCTTCTCCCCATGACGATCCTCATCGACGAAGAGGTGACAAAGGTCGTTGCTGAGGCTGAGAACGGCTTCTTTTGCATACTTCCCAAGCACATCGACTTTGTGGCTGCTTTGGTGCCTGGGATATTCTCCTTCCAGTCTGATGAGGGGGAAGAGTTTCTAGCCATCGACGAAGGAATTCTGGTCAAATGTGCCTCCAATGTCATGGTCTCGACGAGAAGGGCGATACGCAGCAAAGATCTGGGGATGCTGAAGAGGACCGTCAGAGAGGAGTTTCGGGCGCTGGACGAGAGGGAGAAGAAGACTCGCACAATTTTGGCAAAACTTGAGGCAGATTTTGCGAAGAACGTCTTTGAAAAGATGTAGCATGGGAAGATACGATGGACAAAGATCGTGAAGATTTTGCTGAAGATATTGGCGCAAAGGAAGAGCGCAAAATTAAGGCCAGGAGGGAGAGAGCCAGAGGGATCTGGTTTGGGCTGGGAATGATGGGCGTCATCGGGTGGTCGGTGGCAGTTCCGACTCTGATTGGCGTGGCCATCGGAGTCTGGATCGATACCAGATACCCGGGGCCGATCTCCTGGACCCTCGTTTTCCTATCTGCGGGTTTGATCGTGGGATGCGCCAACGCCTGGTACTGGGTCAAAAAGGAGCAGAGGGTGATCGAAGGGGTGAAGCCGGATGAATGAACTTCTCCGTTGGATATTCAGCTTCACCTTTGGGATAGGGCTTGGAGTCTTCTACTTCGGTGGCCTATGGCTGACGATGAGGCGACTTCCCGATTCTCAAAGGCCAGAGCTTTTGACCCTGGGAAGCTTCCTCGGAAGGTCTGCAGTCTGCATCTTCGGCTTTTACCTCATCATCGGAACCGGCCTTGAGGGGCTGGCCTTTTGCCTTGCGGGTTTCATTTTTACGAAGATCGCAATGGTCTGTCGTCTGGGCCGCCATCCCCAGAAGAAGGTGATCTAAAATGATCGAACTGAGCCCCGACGAGGCGGTGCTCTGGAAATGGGGAGTCTTCACCATCAATGAGACGATCGTCTTCACGTGGCTGGTGATGGGAATTTTGGTTTTTTTGGCCTTGGCGTCGACGCGCCATCTCTACACAAAACCCCCGCTCTCCCGCAGGCAGGTTATGCTTGAGACGATCGTAGGCTACATGAGAACGGAGCTACGAGAGATCGCCCGCAGAGATTCAGACCCCTATATTCCCTTCTCTGGCACCCTCTTCCTATTTCTCTCATTGTCCAGCATCCTGGGAATCGTGCCCGGCTATCGTTCGCCTACAAGCTCTCTATCAACCACGGCCGCGCTGGCCATCTGCGTCTTTTTTGCAGTTCCAATTTTTGGAATTTTGCAGCAGGGCACCTCCGGCTACTTCAAGCGCTACATCCAGCCGACGGCGCTGATGTTGCCCTTCAACATCATAGGAGAGATATCACGAACTGTGGCTCTGGCCCTCAGGCTCTTCGGGAACATGATGAGCCAAACCCTGCTCGTCGCCGTTATAATTACCCTTGCACCCCTGTTCCTGCCCGTAATAATGGACCTATTTGGGCTCATGATCGGTCAGGTCCAGGCTTATATATTCGCGGTTCTGGCTACAGTATACATTGTATCAGCAAGTTCAGATGAGAACGCGAACGAAATAGAAGCTGAAAACGAAGAGGAACTTGAAGGAGGAACTTGATATGGCTGCTTTAGATACGATAGGTATGACTTCCATAATTATATCTGGTCTGACCATCGCCATTGGCTCGATTGGCCCCGCGATAGGAGAAGGCTGGGCGCTGTCCCGCGCCCTGAGCGCCATCGCCCAACAGCCTGATGAGGCAAACACGATAACTCGGACGCTGTTTGTCGGCCTGGCGATGATAGAGTCCACTGCCATTTACTGCTTCGTGATATCCATAATCCTGATCTTTTCCAATCCGTTCTGGGACTACGTAACGAGAATGGGTGGATAGCGTTGCAGATCGATTATTTCACCACTCTAGCCCAAATTGTGAACTTCTTGATACTGGTGCTGCTCTTGAAGCATTTCCTGTACGCACCAGTCTTGAAGTTGATGGACGTGCGGGAGCGAGAGATCTCCTCTCGGTTTGAGGAGGTCGAAGAGAAGAATAAAACGGCCGAGGAGGTGGCGGAATCCTATCGCAAAAAGAAGCGGGAGATCTCGGCAAAGCATGAGGAGATGGTGATCAAGGCGAAAGAGGACGCCAAGAACTTCAAGGCCGCCCTTATGAAGAAAGCAGAGCTGGAGGTTGAGAAGAGCAAGGCTGAATGGTACGAGGCGGTGGAGAGCCAGAAGAAGTCGTTCCTCGACGATTTGAGAGAGCGCACCGGCAAACAGGTATACGCCATATGTCGCCGCGCCCTCCGAGATCTGGCAGACGAGGCGCTGGAACGTCAGATGGTCATGACCTTCGTCAAGCGCTTGGAGGAGATGGGAGACTCCGAAAAAGAGGCCTTCAAGGAGTTTTATAAATATCCTGAGGAGCTGATCGTCGTGAAAAGCGCCTTTGAGATCCCCGGGGACTTGCAGCAGAAGATCAAGGAGGTTTTGCGGGATCAAACCGGCACCGAAGTGAGAGTCCACTTCGAGATCGACGAAGAGCTGATCTCTGGGATTGAGATGAGTGCACGAAACGCAGAGATCTCCTGGAGCATCGCAGGCTATATCGATTCCCTGGAATCGGATTTTTCGCATATGCTTGAAAAGAGAGTTCCAAAAGAAAAGCAGGTTAAAGGATGGAGATGAAGAAGGGCGACGAGGCGGTCCGAGAATCCCTGGGCGACGCCTTTGGCTTCGTCAGCGATTCTCTGGAAAGCCGCAAACTTCAATTAAAATTCGAAGAGATCGGGATCGTATCCTTCGTGGGCACAGGCATCGCTCGCATCAAAGGATTGCCGCACGTAATGTCTGAAGAGGTAGTCCTCTTTCCGGGGGAGGGGCTCGGGATAGCCTTCAATCTGGACCCCAAAGAGGTTGCGGTCATCATGCTCGACAAAAGCGAGAATATCAAAGCTGGGCAGGTGGTGCACCGGACCGGAAGGGTCATGGAGGTGCCCGTGGGCGAGGAGCTTCTGGGGCGAGTCGTGGATGTGATGGGAAGACCGCTAGACGAAGGCGAACCCCTTCAAACATCAGAAAAAAGGTCCATCGAGCGCGAGGCCCCGGCAATCATGGATCGGGCTCCGGTGAACGTCCCTCTTCAGACCGGGGTCATGGTGGTGGATGCCATGGTTCCGATCGGCCGCGGCCAACGCGAATTGATACTCGGAGACCGTCAGACCGGCAAGACTGCCATCGCCCTAGATGCCATAATCAACCAGAGAGACAAAGATGTAGCTTGCGTTTACTGTTCCATAGGACAGGAAAAGTCAGAGGTGGCCAAGGCGATCGCAGATCTTCGTAAGTACGGCGCCATGGAAAACTGCACAGCAGTCGTGGCCTCCGGCGACGATCCGCCCGGCTTGAATTACATAGCCCCATATTCCGCCACCACCATGGCGGAACACTTTATGGAGAGGGGACGCGACGTCTTGATCGTATACGACGATTTAACCCGCCACGCCCGCTCTTATCGAGAGCTATCTTTGCTCCTCCGCCGCCCACCTGGCAGAGAAGCTTTTCCCGGGGACATCTTTTATATTCATTCGAGGCTCCTTGAGAGGGCTACCCACCTGAGAGACGGCGGCTCCCTCACAGCCCTGCCAATAATCGAGACTCAGGCCCAGGACATCTCTGCCTACATACCCACTAACCTCATCTCCATCACCGACGGCCAGATTTACCTCTCCCCCGAGCTGTATGGAAAGGGAATTTTGCCAGCCGTTGACGTGGGCCAGTCGGTCTCTCGGGTGGGTGGAAAAAGTCAGCTTCCGGCATATTCTAAGGTGGCCGGCGACCTGCGCCTCACCTACACCCAGTTCGAAGACCTGGAGGCCTATACCAGGTTCGGAACCAGGCTCGATGAGGATACCCGGAAAACCCTCGAACGGGGGCAACGCATCCGCGAGGTGCTGAAGCAGCCCCAGTTCGAGCCGATTCCGGCCTCGGAGCAGATCGCGGTTCTCCTGGTGGCGACGGCGGGACTCTTGGACGAGGTCTCACTCAAGGAAGTGGCATCTGCGAAGGACGCGATAAGAAAAGCTTTTCGAGAAAGGTTGCCGGAACTGCGCCAGCAGATCCAATCAGGTGAAAAGCTCAGCTCTGAGGATCGCGAAGCGATTCTGAAGACCTCTAAAAATGCTCTTGAAAGGTGAGAGGAAGGTTATGGAAGAGATCGGAAAGGTGAAAAGAAAGATCAAAAACGCAAGAGAGCTGCAGTCTGTCGTCAAAATAATGAAGGTCATCTCCTCGACGAACATCCGCGGATACGAGATGGCGGTCAAATCTCTCGGCGAGTACAGCGAGAGCATCGAGATGGGGCTTCAAGTTGTAATGATGAACGAAAAGAAATTTTCAGTTCCCTTCCCCTCCGAAAAGAGGGAAACTCTGGGCGCTGTGATCTTCGGCTCTGAGCAGGGGCTGTGCGGCAAGTTCAACGAGCAGATTGCGCGCTACGCCCTTGACGAGATGAACGAGATGAGGCACGAAGAAAGAAGAGCCGTTGCTGTGGGTGAGCGCGTAATCTCCCACCTTGAAGAAGGAGGGCTGCCAGTCGAAGCACACTTTTCTTTTTCTGGAGATGGTCTGGGCATTACAGAGGTCATGGCAGAGGTTCTGGTCAAGATTGAGGAGTGGCACTTGGAAGGCGATATCGATAAGATCATCCTATTTTACAACAGGCCTGAATCGGGCCCATTGGCGGCATTTCGTCCTCATATGGCGCATCTTCTCCCTCTCGATATGAAATGGATAAACGGCCTTGCAGAGAAAAGGTGGCCCTCTAGATCTCTTCCCACCTTTTCGATGGACGCAGATCGGCTCTTTTCGTCTCTGGTGCGAGAGCATATCTTTTCGTCTCTTTATCGGGCTTTCGTCGAGTCGCTAGCAAGCGAAAACGCCAGCAGGCTTTCGTCCATGCAGGCGGCAGAAAAAAACATAGAAGATCGCCTGAACGAGCTTTCCATCAGCTTCCGCAAACAACGTCAAGAAGCCATCTCCTCGGAGATGCAGGATGTTTTGATCGGATTTGAGGCGCTGATCGGCGAAAGAAGGTGAGGCT
>CAZXBV010000079.1:3825-6697 GCA_964639155.1 uncultured Methanotrichaceae archaeon | reverse complement strand
GGTCTACCGGCCCCCTTGAAGGGTCAAAGGCAGGTTCTAGATGGCGACGATAGATGAACAGATACAATTGATCGAAGATGAGATCTTCAAAACCCAGAAGAACAAGGCAACCGAGCACCACATAGGAAAGCTCAAGGCCAAGATAGCCAAGCTCAAAGCCCAGCAAGAACTTCAGAAGATCAAAGGTGCCGGAGGCGGAAAAGGCTATTTCGTCAAAAAATCGGGCGATGCCACCGTCGCTTTGGTGGGCTACCCTTCCGTTGGAAAATCCAGCCTTCTCAACAAGATTACCGGAAGCGATGCTGAGGTGGGCGCATATCAGTTCACCACGCTCGAAGTGATACCTGGAGTCATGGAATACAAAGGTGCCAAGATCCAGATCTTAGACATGCCCGGCATCATAGAGGGCGCATCCAGGGGCAAAGGCCGAGGACGAGAAGTCATAACGGCCGCAAGAGCCGCGGACATAATCTTGCTATTGGGCGATATCTACAACTACCGACTGGATCTTCTGGAACGAGAGCTCTACAACGCCGGGATCAGGTTGGACAAAACGCCGCCCGACATACACCTGACCCAATCAGACAAAGGCGGCATAATCGTTCGGACCACCATACCCCTGACCAAGATGACCGAACTG
The DNA here is from genome assembly GCA_964639155.1 of uncultured Methanotrichaceae archaeon. GTDB lineage: Archaea > Halobacteriota > Methanosarcinia > Methanotrichales > Methanotrichaceae > CAYWZG01. The sequence goes on along the minus strand of CAZXBV010000079.1, from coordinate 6,057 downwards.
GAGATTGCCGAGATTCTCCGGGCTTACGGGATCGTCAGCGGCATCATCACTATCAGAGAAGACATTGATACCGACACTCTGGTCGACTTCTTGGCTGGCAACAGGATTTACGTGCCTCAAATAGCCGTGATCAACAAGATCGATATGGAGTACGAGGGCGTGAAGGATGACATCAAAAAGACCATTGGACGTGACTTCGCACAGATCTCTGTGGAAGCTGACGTGGGCATTGATGAGCTAGTCGATCAGATTTATCAACGGCTCGGGTTCATCAGGATCTATCTCAAACCCCAGCGTGGAAAAGCGGACATGGATGAACCCTTGGTAATACTGGAAGAGTCCACGGTCAGAACGGTCTGCGAACACCTGCACAGGGACTTCGTCAAGCTTTTCCGCTACGCCAAAGTCTGGGGAAAGAGCGCTAAGTTTCCGGGTCAGTCTGTGGGACTGGATCATACCCTTTTGGACGAGGATATACTCACCATAGTGGTCAAAGGATCTTAAGCTCGCTGGTCGCCAACCAAAAGTCGGTTTTTAGGGGCCAAGAACTTCTTCGAATATCTGAAACTCCAGGTCATAGAGCGCTCCAAGGTCGTACCCCAGGTTTCCGGTCGACGGATCGCTTTTCGAAGATCCCATATAACCTGGCCGTCCTCCTAACCCGTCTTTGAATATGTGTGATTCTGCAAAGAGGACGAACTTGCCGTCATTATGGTTCACTTCTGCAAGGACTGTTCTGTTCTTTGCGGACAAAAGTTTCGTTCCGCCCACGATTTCCAAACCAGAAGGGCTGATGGGAAGTTTATCTCCTGCCAAATCGCGAACTTGATCGTCTTTCGTCTGATTTTTCTGACCACTCGTCTCGTTTACGATGTGGACATTCATCCCGAAGGATCGGATCAACTCTGATCCTGCATCCGGATCCTCAGAATCTATCATCAGCAACACCGAGTTTCCCTCTCGAACGTACTCTTGGAGCAAAGCCACTTCTTCACCGGAAAATGGCTCTGTTGGTTCTATTATCACCAGGATCCTGCCCTTCGCCATGGCCTCTTCCAGATCGCTCTCAAGAGAAGGCGTGAAATTGACCCTCTGGGTCCATATGAAAAACGTCTCGTAATCTCCCTCTTCTCCTTTCGAGTTCACCACTGGTCTTGAATGGCCAATATCGAAACAGACTGTGCTATTTTTATCATAATACTGGCTTGGGATCGAGTCTTCGACCTCGGAAGAGAAGGTCAACAACGCACCGCTTGCAGATAGGGCGGCTATCGTCAATATCAATGTCAGCGCCGCCATTCTTCTCTTGCCACATGCGCCTTCATCCGGTACTCTTTCGCCCGGTACTCTCTCATCTGGTACGCTTTTTCCTCTCAAGAAGTATGCTCCACACAACGAGAAGATCAAGCCCAGCAAGAGCAGGACCGACTTTCCATGTTCATACCGATTGCTCTTGTTGAGGTACTCCATGCATCCTGCAATCAGGTTTGGAGTGCCTCCAAAGAAGATCCTGAAGTTGGATATGGTAGTTGAGTCAGAGAACGCCACAACCCTTCCTTTGCCGTACTTGAGCGCCACGGCTTGATAGATCAGGCCCCACGTGGTGTCAGTGACCTGTGTCGGATCATTTCGCCTCGTCTCCCTGAAAAATCCGGTCGAGGCGTACTCGCCAGGAACTGCGCCCAATCCGAACCCCAACATCACGGGTTCGGACCACAAAGGCGCTTTTATGCTGCATCCGGTCATGAAGTCAAAGTGGGTCATGTACCGTTCGCAAGGGTGGGAAATGTACCCTCGCTCGTATGTGTAGAGCCTTCCGTCTTGAGTGTTGACGCTGTCAAACCCAAACTCGATCCCGAAATTTTTCGATATCTGGTTCAGGTTTGTTCCAGAGCCTGCAAAGTTGGTGTGGTCGCCTATGAGGAAGAGACCTCCGCCCCTCTCGACGAAGTCCCTTATCGCCTCGACCTCTTCTGGCTCGTAACGGGAAGGCGTCTTTATGATCAGTATGTCGTAACCATCCAATATTTTGGCCGTAATTCTATCAGAAACGATCTCTGGCGACACCTTCGTTACACCTGGAACCTGCCAGGTTTCATAGGAATGGCTCACAATTCGATCCACATCGTAAGTCTGATCGAGCCACTCAATCATATTGTATGCATTGTAAGTTGAGTTCGTTCCATACCATTCTTTGTCCAGCACAAGGGTGGAAAACTCCCAGACAGAGTG
>CAZXBV010000079.1:0-3725 GCA_964639155.1 uncultured Methanotrichaceae archaeon | reverse complement strand
TCGAGGCCTGCGAGTATGAGGACTAAAGGCGCAAAGCTTGCCAAAAGCCAGATGGGCCCTGTAAATATCTCCATTCGTTCGACCGGAACCGGCGGCATATCGGTTGCAAAGAAGATGTGGAGCAAAACCAAAAATCGGAGGCAAATATATAGAGCACTCACTCCAACCAGGCTGAAAATCCGTTTTGACAACTCCGACCTGTTTTGTGATGTGAGCCCGATCAAGATGAGGGCTCCGCCGAATATGAGGATCCAGGGATAAAACCCAAGCTTTTCGAGGGTTACTGTGATTGGATACGTCTGACCAAGCCCGTATACGAAAATTATTCCTTCATTCGATGCGGCCGCAAGTCCAGTCAAGTTTGATGCGAAAGATAAGATTGGTGCGAGTACTCCAAAATCGTGATGAGATGGTGCCGTTATGTAATACATCGCGAGAACCAGGGCCTGAAATCCGAGGGTGATTCCTGTAAAGAGCCCACCAAGCAAGATCGACCAGATCCAGTAGCCTCTAATATCCTGGCCCTTATTACTGTGACCTCTTCTATTATTGTCCCTACTGTTGTGGCCCTTGAGCCAAAGCGCCTTTGTTCCTGTGCCGACGAAGGCCAAAAATAGCGCTATTGATGCGATTATCAATCCTGTGTTGTAAGGGCTTGGTATGACGAGAGAAGATATTGCCATCGGGACGGCTGCAAAGACGAACTTTTGGTTCCAGGAAACTTCTGCCTTCCAAAATCCGACAATAGAAAGGCAAATTCCCGCCAGGAGCATGATCAAGGCTGCTTTGGGATCAAGGCTGGGTCCGTATATCCCCAGGTTGAACAGCCAAAAACCCGTGAGCGGAATCAACGAGAGCCAGAGCGCCCACCTCATTGTTTTTCCCTCCCATATCTGGCCAATATCCCGCGCAACAGCTCGATGTTGCCCAGCCACTGGAGCTGATATTGTTCCCTCGTCTCCCTTCCAGGAAGCGTGAGGTGTTCGAGGTTCTCGTTGAGCAGGAAATGAGAATCTCCTATCAGGACAGCCGTCCCTTCGCCAAAGGGTCTGGCTGCGATCAGGTTGTAGCCAGATCCTTCGTACTCCAGCCAGACTATGGGCTCGTAATCTTTCCAAGACCTGACCGGATGAGCCTCCATGAACTTGGGTTTGTGCCAGTACACCGCCAAATCTTCCGGAACCACGGTGCCTGTGCCTTGACCGTGAGTTTCCACAATCCATGGGGGGGATCCTAAGGGGATCTTGCTGATATCTAGGTCGAATAGATCGAGCACCGGTTCGAGCGGTTCCTTGTTTGTGTACCCTGAGCTGATGATGAGAAGGCCGCCACCTTCTACGAAATCCCCAATCATGCCAGCCTCTTTGTGGCTGTAGGGTTTGGTTGGGGCGATGATCACGAGCACGTCTCCTTCCAACGTTTCGGAAAAGTTGCCCTCCTCAAAGATCAGAGGCATGTAGCCGTTTCTCATCAGATTCGTCGTCAACCCGTCGATGCTGCCGGGATTGTACCCGGCCAGGTCAAATTCGTTTACATGAGAGCGATCTATCCAGGCTATGTTGTCGCCCCTATCAAGAGTGGGTGTTGACAACCCGTCTATGGCGCCTGAAATTGCGAGAGTGATGACCAGGATTAGAGCGAAAGTTGCCACTTGCTTTGTGGAGATCTGTGATCCATTCAATATTTTCAATCCATTCGTGATTTGTGATCCGTTAGATGTCTTCGATCCATTCGGTATCTGTGATCGATTTGAGGCGGAAAAGAGCCTTAATGACAGGAAAATGAGTCCCAACGACGATAGCAGTGCGAGGCCGACCAAGTCGAGAGTCTTTGGATGAAAGGCGCCCTCGCCCATAAGCCACGTGATCGAGTTTTCCACGAGCCTGTACCTCTTTGGCACCCCTGAGTTGAAGACGTAAGATGTATCTCCGAAAACGAGAACCTTCCCTTCGCCGTAAGTGTCTGAGGCTGCGAGGACCAGATCTCCCAAAGTTTCGCCCTTATCATAAGTCCTGTTTCCGAGGCGGCCCTGCGCCTTTGGATTTGGATCGTCCGAAAATCCGTACCGGCTGAGGAAAAGGGGCCTTGCATCGTCGCTGAGGTCAAGAGATGCACCCACCGAGGTGGTGGTGATATGGGTGAGGTCTCTTGTCACCGGATGAGGAAGTGCCGTTACAGCGTGCTCCCAGTTTCCTAAAACGTAATCGGCGGTATCTGGGCGGATCCTTATTCCTGTTGGGGACAAAACCTCGTTGAGGTAGTCTCTTCCCAACTCGAAGTCGTCATCCTTTACAAACATCCTGGTGTGCTCTCCGAAAACGAGAAGCCCGCCGCCTTCTTTCACAAAACTCCATACCGTTTCTAGATCCTCCTCATCCAGGGGCTCAGCCAGGTTTATCATCACGAGCAGATCGACCTCGTTGAGGCCCTCCTTTAAGGTTTTGGGGTCTGTGTCTTTCAGCTCGTCCACCTCGTATCCAAGGCTTTCCAGGTACCGTCCCAGAGCGCCGACGGAAAAGCCGTCATAAGGGCTGATGTACTGATCTTTTTCGGGGAATGAAGGAAGGTCGAACCTCATCTCGCAGTTTTTCTCGTAAATGAGGACTTTTTCCCCTGAAAAATTGTATTCGTAAGGATCGGCTGTTATCAGGATGATTGCGGCAGAAAAAAGGATCAAAAGGGGCCATAAATTCTTTTTTGGCAGAAAAGTTCCGGATGAAACTTCTTTTAACCTAAAATTGGGTGCGAAAATGAAAAACGGCACCAAAAAAAGTGAAAACGGGATGTATAAGGAGTGAATGGCCCTTTCTGGCGTCATCCAGCCGGTGGCATGAACCAGGATGTAGGCTATATAGGCTGCGAGAAGGCCCGTTATCGACCAGAGAAATGTCTTTTTGGCTGTGGTTTTGTCATCCTTCTCACACCTTCCTTTCGAGAGGAGGAAAAATGCAATGACGGTGGAAAGGAAGGTCAGGAATATCCAGGAACCGCCCACTGAAGGTCCAATATCGAGCGGCGTTCCCGCCACTTTTCCCACGAGACCTGAAAAATATCTGGATAGGGAGCTTGCCATCATCAAAACTTGTGGGAAATGAATACATATTATGTAAAAAGATGCATAAATCAAGCTGCCAAGAGAGATGGCCGGAAGCTCTTTTGGATTTCTGCAAACTCCTTTCAAGATCGAATCGAGCCCCACAATGAATATGGGAAGGCTTGCAATCCAAAACTCCTCATCTGAAAACCCAAAAAGAATGGCCAAAGACGCGAGGATGAGTACTATCCCTTGGGCGAGGTCCTTTCTGATCTTCAGGTTCGAATGCAAGTTCGAATATTCTGGCAGGTACAAGAGTCCGGCCCCGATCAAGGCAAGAAAGCCAGATAGGCGGCTGAACGCGGGAGATATGCATCCGAAGTTGAGGGAAAAGGCGTTCAGCGCAAAAAGGAGGACGGCCACGCCGATCCAGTCCCTGATCCGCCCCCTTCTCGCGGAAAACCTCTCACCTGAGAGGGATTTTGGCCACTCCATAATGAGAGTTGAATACTGTAAAAAGAGATAAACTTGACTCTCAAACCAAATTATAGTCAAGAACCAATTAGATGAAACAAACTTCTTAGAACCCTTTGAATTCCGCCCCTTTTCGGGGCGGGATGCGATCAGTCAGATGTGTCGATGACAACGGAGGAACTGCGAAGTTTTGCGCCGCCACATTTTGCGTCCAGCT
>CAZXBV010000078.1:0-6704 GCA_964639155.1 uncultured Methanotrichaceae archaeon | reverse complement strand
CACAGTTTCTGTCAGCCAGTCAGCTTATATTCGCCCTTTACCGCCCTTTTCCTTATTGCCAAACCACTTCGACCTCGTCGGTCCTGAAACCCGCTTTAACGCGAGACTCTGATATGGACGTTTTAACGCCGCTTCGGAGCATCAAAAGCCCAGTGTAGGCGATCATCGATCCGTTGTCGCCCATGAACCTCTTTTCGGGGACGTAGAACGTTCCATCCCGCTCTTCACACATAATCCGAAGCATCTCTCCGAGACGACGGTTGGCGCCGACCCCACCGGCGAGAAGTACTTCGCTCTTTTCGGCATGGGACATGGCCCGCTCGGTCACTTCCACCAGCATCGCAAAGGCAGTCTCCTGGAAAGAATGACACACATCTGCAAGATCATGATCTCGGGCGGCCTGGGCTGCGGCCGTGCTCAACCCAGAAAAGGAGAAATCCATTCCCTTGACCACATAGGGAAGTGGTATGTAATTCTGAGCCGATTTTGCCAGCTCTTCTATCTTGGGACCGCCGGGATGAAGGAGGCCAACCTGGCGAGCGAACTTGTCGAGGGCGTTTCCGACGCTGATATCGAGAGTCTCGCCGAATATCCTGTAGCGGCCCATACGCAAGGCCAGAACCTGAGAGTTTCCGCCGCTTACGTAGAGGACGACGGGATCTTTTGCCCCTGTCTTCCATTTTCCCACCTCGATGTGGGCGACGCAATGGTTTACTCCAACCAATGGCGCGCCAAACCTGAACGAGAGGGTTCGGGCAGCAGTGGCCACGGTCCTGAGACAGGGGCCAAGGCCAGGCCCTTGAGAGAAAGCGATCCCGTCTATCGAAATATCCTTCTCTCGCGCAACGTCCAGTACCGATTTTACGACGGATGCCATGTGCTCGGCATGATGTTGAGCCGCCTCTCTTGGATGAATCCCTCCTTTTGCCGGAACGTAAGTTGCACTTTTTTCAGCTATGACATCATTTTCATCGACCAATGCTGCGCTCAGGTTCCAGGCGGTGCCTTCCAATCCCAGTACTATCATTTCTTAGGTCCGCTCCTGCTATGTTGCCCAAAATCTCATTCTGACGGTCAAATCCAGCTCGCTATCCCGTATTCCTCTGGAAAAATCCTCTGTGGTACAAGTTACGGGTTGGTACAAGTCGAGGGCCGGTTCAAGAATCTAGGCCGATATCTTTTCGATATCTGATCCCATTGAACCAGATCCGTTTTATGTTGTCGTAAGCCTTCTTTTTTGCACCTTCGAGGCTTTTATCTCTTCCTACCACCGTCAGAACCCGGCCGCCGGTAGTGTAGAGTTTCTGGTTTCCTTCGGAATCGGTCCTGAAGGCGGTCCCGTTATGGTAAACCAGATCGTCAGGATCTATCTTATCCAGGCCCCTAATCGGCATGTTGGTGTAATGGGGGCCAGGGTATCCAGGTCGCTCTTCAGCTTCGCCGCTAGTTACAGGTTTTACGACCCGGCCGCTTATGGCGCAGATGCCCACACAGTAATCAGGAGACCATTCGAGCTCGATCGAGTCCAACTCTTTGTTCAAAACCGCTTGGGATAAGGAGTACATGTCGGTTTCCAGCCGGGGAAGGATCATCTCAGTTTCAGGATCGCCCAACCTCACGTTAATCTCAAGGACACGAGGGACTTTCTCGCCAGCTTCGTCTGAGACCATGAGACCAAAGTAGATCATCCCAGAATACTCAACGCCAGTCATCTCCTTGAACCTGGTTATGGTTGGAACTGCTATAGTCTCCATGATCTTTTCAGTCAGATCCCGATCCAGCCAGGGATGAGGCGAGTATCCGCCCATGCCGCCGGTGTTGGGATTGTTATCCCGGTTTGGGTTTACTGTGAGCTTGTTGAAGAGCCGTATTGCAACCTCTTCGTCAGAGGAAAAGGCTCTCTTGTAGTCCATGGCAGATTCCAGCGGCAAGACGACACTTCCGTCGGTCACCGCAAAGAACATCAGTTCTTGACCTTCAAGGCGTTCCTCAACGTCGATCCGCCGACCGGCATCGCCGAAGAGTTTCGGATCGACCATTACCCTTTCGACTGCTGAGAGTGCTTCTTCTTTTGATCCGCAGACGATGGATCCCTTGCCGGCCGCAAGCCCGTCGGCCTTGATCACCAGGTTCTTGCCAGGATTTTCGGCGTAAAAGTCCGATACATACTCTTTTGCCTTCTTCGGGTCGCTGAAGTTGCGATGTCTGGGCGCTGGAACGCCTATGCTTTCCAAGAAGTCTTTGGTATCGCACTTGCTGCCCTCAAGGATGGTGGCCTCTCTCAGAGGGCCGACGACTGCAAGTCCTTCTTCCTGAAAGAAGTTCACAATCCCGTCGGATAGATAGCCTTCGGGCCCTACGAAAGTGAGATCGACGTTATTCTTCTTGGCGAAGGCCGCAAGGTCCGGAATATCCTTGACTTGGGATCCTTTGACCAGAGCCATCTCGCACTTTTCCATCATGGTGCTGCCCGCGTTGCCAGGAGCCACGTAGACCTTCTCGACTTGAGGACTCCTGGCAAAAGCGTGAGCTATCGCGTTTCCCCTTCCGCCTGCATCAACAACCAGAACCTTTGCGCCAGACATGCGGTCTTGAGACGAGATGGCGGTAAATAAGGGTATTTGATGACTGCGTCGATCCGTGGGGTAGGTTATTAAAGTGGCATCGTCTACTCAGATGCTTTGTAAGTATCATGCCGCAATCTCAAAAGGTAAAGACGTGATTTGCCAAAAGTCGATTAAGTCTGTGGAGAAACGGAGGACAAAAACGACTGCGAGAATGCGGCCCAAAAGACCTCCAAGGGGTGAGTGACCCGTTATGTACTCAAGAGAACAATTGCTGGATACCATAAACAACAAAAACGTCGAGTTTCTCAGGCTGCAGTTCACCGACATCCAGGGAATGGTAAAGAGCGTATCGATCCCTGTGAACCGGCTGGGAAAGGCCCTGGATAGCGGAACTTCTTTCGATGGCTCCTCCATTGAGGGGTTTGCCAGAATTCAAGAATCTGACATGGTACTGCATCCGGACATATCCTCTTTTTCGCTTCTTCCCTGGAAGGCAAAGGGGGACAAGAACGTGGGCAGGCTCATCTGTGATGTCTACAAACCCAGCGGAGAGCCCTTCGAAGGTGACCCAAGAAACGTCCTGGCAAGGATGATGCAAAAGGCTGAGGATATAGGTTACACCATGAACGTGGGGCCAGAGCTTGAGTTTTTCCTTTTCAACAGAGTCAATGGAAAAGCCACCACCGAACCACATGACTCTGCAGGCTACTTCGATTTCGCTCCAATTGACCTTGCAGAAGATATTAGGCGCGAGATTATGCTGGCCCTCACAGAGATGGGACTAAAGATCGAAGCGGCCCATCACGAGTTGGCAATGGGTCAGCATGAGATCGATTTCACTTATGGCGAGGCCTTGAGGACGGCAGATAACGTGGTCACCTTCAGGTACGTGACCAAGACCATCGCGATGCAAAACGGGCTTGCAGCCACCTTCATGCCAAAGCCAGTCTACGGTGCGGCAGGATCTGGAATGCACATCAACATATCTCTATTCAAGGATGGGGAGAACGCCTTTTACGATCCAGAAGGACCGATGCAGCTGAGCGACCTTGCTCGGTACTTTGCGGGCGGGCTCCTCGATCATTCCAAGGCCATAACCGCGGTGACAAACCCGTTGGTCAACTCTTACAAGCGTCTGGTCTCTGGTTTTGAAGCTCCGGTCTACATAAGCTGGTCCGGGCCAAACAGGTCGTCACTGATAAGGGTTCCGAGCGGAAGGGGCCTTAGCACCAGGCTTGAAATGAGGTCGCCCGATCCTTCATGCTGCCCTTACCTCGCCTTTGCGGTGGTTCTTGCAGCGGGACTTGATGGGATAAAAAAGAAGATAGATCCAGGGGACCCAATAGACATGAACATCTACGAGCTCTCGGAAACTGAGCGGACAAGGCTCGGGATCGAAACTTTGCCCTCGGACTTGCGCGAGGCTCTCAGTTGCCTGGAAGAAGACAAGGTCATTCGAGATGCGTTGGGTGAACACGTATACACCAACCTAAACCGGCTTGGATCGCTGGAATGGGATAGTTACAACACCCACGTTCACCCCTGGGAAGTTAACCGGTACATAAACATAATCTGAGAAGGGGGGTCGCCTCAGGCGATCAACTTTCCCAAGTGCCGAAACGTATATAAACCGAATAGACACTGGAGACATGTGGGCCGGTAGCTTAGTCAGGTAGAGCGACAGGCTCTTAACCTGTAGGTCGGGGGTTCAAATCCCTCTCGGCCCGCTTTTTGCGGGGCTGTGGCCTAGTCAGGTATGGCGACGGGCTCCAGCGGTATATTGATGATGAGCAACGGGTCTGCTGAGGTTTCTCGACGGGGAAGCTGGTGATGATCCGTTGGAGCACTGAGATGTATTTCTCAGTATCGGAGAGACCCGTCGATCGTGCGTTCGAATCGCACCAGCCCCACTCTTTTTGATAACGCTCGACTTAAATATCCAGAGGCTTTTAGCAAGGAAGGTGAGCGAAATGTATGACAAGATCATTACCATGTGCTGGTCCATAAAAGAGGTCAACAGGAACCTTGCAGACCGGGAAGATATTATGGTCGATTACTCGATCAGTTATCTCAACAAGACGTGCTCGAAACTCTCTGATATGTTGACCTCCGGCGGTCTTGACCTCGAAGAAAAGATCGACGTGGTTAACAAGGCAGGAGTATCCAAGGCGTTAACTCTGGGCGAAGTTGCTGATATGCTCAACGACGCAAAGAAGATCATCGAGTTCAATCTCATAGATAACGTGAACCGGTGGGCTCAATCCAAATCAGAAAGCGCCTGACAGCAGAAAATGTTTGAGCCCCTCAGGAAAAAAGGGAGGGCGAAAGATCGCTTCGAGCGCCTCAGAACTCATAGGGCTCATCACATATCAGCTAACCATTTTTCATCATCGGCGCTTCGTAGTGCGATTTCGGTCTTGGCTCAATAATTTTATCGTTCTGCTACAATCATCTCATCTTCTCGGCAAGTACTAAAATGATTCTCTGGATTTCTGATACAGGAAAGATCCATACCCACAACCAAAGATCTTTAGTCGTAGGGTTACGAGGAGTTGAATCATGGTGAGAGTAGGGGCGCATGTTTCCATTGCAGGTTCGATAGACAAAGCAGTCGACCGGGCCCGCGACCTTGGATGTGACACGTTTCAGATATTCTCCCGAAACCCAAGAGGGTGGGGGTTTAAGGAGCTTTCAGGGGATGTAGTCTATGAGTTCAGGCGAAAGCTGGAAGATTCAGGAATGTACCCGCCTGTAGATCACATGCCATACCTTCCCAACTTCGCATCGCCCAAAGAAGAGGTTTACCAGAAATCGATTGTGGCGCTCGAAGTGGAACTGGATAGGTGTGACGCTTTGGGGATACCTTACCTCGTAACCCACCTTGGAAGCCATCTGGGATCAGGAAAAGAAGAAGGGCTGAAAAGGACTGTAGGGGCCATCCAAGAAGCTCTATCACATGCCGAAAACCAAGTGATGCTCCTGCTCGAAATCACCGCCAATACCAAAAACAGCATCGGAGGATCTTTTCAAGACCTGGGATGGATAACGGAACAGGTGGATGACGCCGACCGGGTCGGGCTTTGTTTTGACACATGTCACGCCTTTGCAGCCGGTTACGAGCTAAGGACAAATGAGGGTCTGGAAAATACCTTAGAAGAGATCGAAGGATTAATCGGACTGGATCAGATGAAGGTGATTCACTTAAACGACTCCAAAGGCGAACTTGGCTCGAAAAAAGATCGGCACGAGCACATAGGCCTTGGCAAGATTGGACCCGACGGCTTCAAAGTGATTCTTCGAAATCCCGTGATCCGGTCTAGACCCTTGATCCTCGAAACGCCCACCGATGAGCGAAGGGACCATTCCGGTAACATAAAGACAGTGAGAGATCTAGCGATGATGGAGACCTTGGATGTTCCTGACTGAGAAGTGGAAGGATTTGGCCCTTCTTGGAGTCTTGGCCATTTACAGCTCTTTCGTTCTTGCCCATTTCTGGGTGCAACCTTATCTTTTGACCTTGCTTTTGCTCCCTGCGCCGATTATACTTTCGGCTCGGCTGCAAAATCCCAAGATGGCCGTGATCATGTTCCTATCGGCTGCAATCTTGGGACCTTTGACCGAGACTTGTTGCGTCTTGGGTGGGCTATGGACCTACGCAGACACGGGAGGACTTCCTTTTGTGCCAATCTGGAACTGCGTTGCATGGGCCTGTTTTCCTCCTGCCCTTTGGCTTGGCGTAAAGATATTTTTAAAAGAAGACGTCCCAAAAACCGCAAATCTGCGGTCCCTCGCCTTTGCCCTTCTCGGAATTGGGCTGATGACAGCGCTTTTCATCTATTCGGAAAACCAGGGCGGTCCCACGGTAATCTTGGGGTCGATCATGGCAATCGCTCTCGTCGCGATCACCCGCAACAAAGCCACTCTCCTAATGATGGTAATGGCTCCAGTCATGGGCCCCATAGGAGAATCGCCTGCCATAGCCGCGGGCGCCTGGCATTATGCAGTGGCTGCACAGGTCATGGAGCTGCCAGCTTACATGATCCCAGCTTATGCCATATTCGGCACGCTGATAGCTCATTTCTCTCAGATGGCATGGGCTCTTTCCAACGGCGATTCCCGTGCCCAAATTCGCAAAAT
>CAZXBV010000077.1:0-6835 GCA_964639155.1 uncultured Methanotrichaceae archaeon | reverse complement strand
CTAGTTTTCAACCCCGTTATGCCATCCAAACGTCCCCTTATTGCTCGGCGTTGAAGGAAAAACTTAAAGATCTATTCAACTCTGTACATGTGCCATGAACCCCTTAGCATATGGGTCATCTCTCATCCTGATAATCTCGCTCCTCTTGTTATTATCTATAGTATATTTTATCTCGATCTACAACCGACTTCAGAAGTTGAGCAACGGGGCGGAGTCTACTCTCTCTCAGGTCAGAGTGGCCATGAAGAAGCGGCTCGACATGATCGAACAGCTAGTCGATTCTGTGAAGAGCTATGCCAGATTTGAACGAAGCACCCTTGAGAAGATCTCAAGCATGAGAACGCGTGTGGGAAACGCTAGTCCCGGTGAGCTTACGAGGATTGAAGGTGAAAGCAGGGGCGTCTTCGGAAACTTGGTGGCGGTTGCAGAGGATTATCCACAGTTGAAGACTTCCGAGACGGTGATGATTACCATGAACGCCATCGAAGGCGTAGAAGATGAGATCTCGCGACATAGGTACACCTACAATAACATCGTCCAGAACTTTAACACAATACTTGACACGATCCCCTCGAAATATGTGGCCTCGTCGGTGGGGCTGAGAAAGATGGATTACCTCAACTTCGATGAGGACGAGCTGAGGCGGCAAGGTTATCTCACCACCGAAGAAGAGGGTCCGAGCAGACCGGAGGTGAGCTGGAATTGAGAGAAGAACGACAGATCGCAGCTTTGATCACCTCCGTCTTCCTGATAGGCGTCATCGGCCTGTTTCTCGTCGGCGGCTTTGGAGATACATCTCACGAAATTGACCCAAACCCCATCCCTGTGATTGGTGGAAACGTCTACGTGGAAAACTACAGGGTCGATTTATATCTGAATGGCACTCTCAAAGAGAATTTCCTCTACAGGATTCGAAAATCTGGCGAATACAGGATGCTTTACCGTAACTGGAAGGTCCCAGTGACTCAAGGAAAACTAGATGAGCCCCACGTGGAACTTCTGGCAATCAATCCTCCGCATGGAACAGTTCCTTACATCAAAGACTGGAAAAATGACGTGGAAATTTTCACAGGAACTGCATCCGAGGCCTCTGTGACCTCTGTGATTCGGTCCCTTGCATTACAAAACGAAGTGGGTTGCTACAAGAAAAATAGATTCTCGGCAGGAACCTACAAGATAAGTTACCTTTTTAAGATCCGTCCGCCTCTGGAGTTCGATGAGCAGTTCTGTCATCTGAACTTGATGCTTACTGACGAGCACATTCCATACAAAGAAGTTACCATAGCGGTCCACGACCCCGAAGGATTCGTCAATCAGATATTCTCCCATTCACCCATGGAGGTGAAAAAAGAAGGTGACGTCTGGCTTTTGACCGGGACCAGCAACAAGGATGAGCTTTTAGAAGTGGAGATGCTCCTTTCGCCAAAGGTCATGGACGTCATGGAAGGCTTTCCAAGACGCGTTTCCGACGTCGAGCAAAAGACCATATCTGCCAATGTCGAAGATCCACATACTCTTCTTAAGATCTTGGACTACCTGTTGGGTGCCCTCATCTTAATCTTGCCGGCGATTCTCTACTTGGTATACCGCAGATACGGCAAAGAAAAATCGTTCACCGTGCCCGACACTTTGAGCTACGTTCCCAAAAATAGAAAGCCTTGGGTGGTAAACCAGGTCTTTGGAGGTGATTCCTTCGACTTTGACATAAACGGGTTTTATGCGACCCTGCTCGACCTACATCGTCGCAATATTGTCGAGATAAATTCGGTGAAACTGGAAAACGAGCTTATTTTGGGAATAAAGCGGGTGGATGCCAGCCTTAGAATAAAGCTGCTGAACGATTGTCAGGCAGAATGCGACGTGTACGAAAGAAGGATTTTGGATTTCTTGAAAGATTATGGGTCTGGCGGCGTGTTCGATTCGAATTATTTCGAATCACATCTCAAGAATATGAGGAGTTCTCGCAATATCTACGAGCTCCGCCAAATCCGCAAACAGATACGACAAATGATGGCAGTTGCCGATGAGAAAGTATCCAGGGAGTTCGTCAACAAGCCACCCGTTTGTCCCCACGTATCAATCCGGATGCCTCGGCTGGGACGACGAAATATCTCTCGCCTATTCGGAAACTTGTTCTTGATCTTATACGTCACCATTTTTGCACTTGCTTTCATGCCCCTCCTTTTAGTTGTATTCGGCTCGACCTTGCAGTTGTTCTTGCAGTCTCTCGTGATTTCCAAGGTCTTCATAATATTCTTCCAAGCGGTCCCTGTGGTGATTGCACCTTCTGCGCTTCTGGGAACTTGGAAAGGGGATTACTACAAGGAAAAGCTTGAGTGGGATGCATTCAAAAATCACCTATCCGACTTTGCCTCCATCCAGAAGTATGCACCCGAAGACCTGGACCTGTGGAAAGAATGGCTCGTTTACGGCACCGCTCTTGGCGTCGGAAAGAAGGTTTCTGAGGCGATGGAAGATTTGAATGTGATCGTTCCCGAGATATATATGGCAAGCGAGATGAACAGGAGCTTTGGAAACTTTTACGGCATGGCATCACCTCCAAAAAGCTCAAGCAGCAGTGGCGGATTTGGCAGTGGGGGTGGATTCGGTGGCGGTGGAGGTTTTGGAGGTGGTGGCGGTGGGGCGAGGTGACGCCACACCCCACCTACATATTTGCACCCATAATTCATATGATATAACCATTATATTTCGTTGAGCGAAACTTATCAAATAATATTGGACAATCTGCGTTTGGTCGGTCCATGGACGTTTTTCCCACTGGGACGGAAGATATAAACCACATACGAAATTTATGTAATGGACATGATCTTGGGAATATGTGGCAGCCCACGGGAACAGGCCACCGACTACGTCCTGAAAGAGTGTCTCAAGATGCTGGAAGAGCGAGGTTTCAAGACCGCCTTCTTTGGCGTCAGAGGAAAGCGAATCAGCCCTTGTATCCATTGCGACTACTGTCTTGAGAACAAAGAATGCCGCGTCAAAGACGACATGTACGATCTCTACCCTCTACTCAAAGGAGCAGAAGGGATTGTGATCGCAACGCCCGTCTACAACGGCGGCTTAAGCGCGCAGACCAAGGCGATCATGGACCGGTGCAGGGCTCTTGTAGCTGCAGACTTCGACTTTTTCAGGGGCAAGGTGGGGATGGCCATCGCGGTGGGCGGCGACAGGATGGGTGGCCAAGAGCTTGCGATTCAGCAGGTAATCACCTTTTACGTCCTGAACGGAGTGGTTCCCATAGGTGGTGGGTCTTTTGGCGCTAATCTGGGTGCAACCTTCTGGTCTAAAGACACACTTGAAGGTGTACAAGAGGACGAAGAAGGTTTCAAGAGTCTGAGAAAGACCGTGCGACGTTTTTCTGATCACATCAAAGACAAGACGGAAAAATAACGAATTTTGAGAAAGAGGATAAATCATGACCGAGAAGAAAACGGGCAAGAGAAAGAAAGTCGTCTGGGGGATAACTGGTAGCGGCGATCGGATCGTGGAGACGGTAGAGGTCATGAAAGAGATGAAGACCAAGTACGAAGATGTCGCCGACATAAGGGTCTACGTCTCCAAGGCCGGGGACCAGGTGATGAAGTACTACAAGCTCTTTCCAGAGATGGACAAGGTCTTCGACAAGATCTGGGTCGAGGTCAATGCGAACGCACCCTTTCTGGCAGGCCAAATCCAGATGGGACAGTTTGAGTTCATGTTGATCGCGCCTGCGACATCCAACACAGTGGCCAAAATATCTCTTAGAATCGCAGATACCATGCTCACCAACGCCGCGATAATGAGCCAGAAAGTTTGGTTGCCTTTGTATATCATGCCTTCAGACTTCAAAGAAGGTGAAGTGATCACAAAGCTTCCAGACGGCAGAGACCTAAAGTTGATCATCAGGAAAGAGGACGTGGAACATGTAAAAAAGTTGGCTGTGATGGAAGGCGTTTCTATCCTGGAACTGCCCGAAAACATCCCCTCGATATTCGAGAAACATTTCGGGCCATGAAGGGCAGGCGCAAAGCTGCTTTCTTCTTAGTTCTTCTTTTGAGATCAACAACACTGGACTGGACCTAAAAGACGGTCAAATCGCTGCAGCGCGCCCCGCAGCAAAGCCGCGGGGCATTCAATAAAACAAAAGTGACTGGTTAGGACCTTAATTCCTTCAGCCTCTGGATCTTAGTCATGGCCGCTTCTGTTTCATCCCTCTTAATCTGCTCCAGGTAATCAATTATGTCGTAGAGCCCCTTCCTGAGCTTGTAAATTCTATAAGGTCTGCCTTTGCCCGGTTTCTTCTCGTCTCTTTCCGAAATCCAGTCGAGATTCCTGAGTTCCCTCATCGCTATGCTAACCTCCGGCTGTCTGAGATTGGAACCCATTTCGATCTCCTTGGAAGTGGCTTCGTTCGCACAAACAAGATAGGTAAGAACCTTGGCTACGTTTCTTTTCATTCCTATCTTCATCAGTATCGATGCAAACTCTTCGCTCTCTACGTTATGAGCGGGCAAAGGTAAGTTCCTCAAGCGGGTCATCTTGAGGGGGTGGTTATTGGGCCATATATAAGTTTCGTTGAAAATAATTATCAATTAATCTGGACGCAAATAGATGAACTGTGCTACATTTCAAGAAAGACTCTCAACAAAGATTGGCGAAATATCGGTCAGTACAACCATAAATATAGTCTAGAATCGATTATACCTGCCTAATAAGTTCTGAACTATATTTAATTAGTTTTCGCCAGAATAGTGCTTAACCCTATTTTGGCAGGATATAGAAACTGATTTTAGATCGCTTTGAGACTGTTTATCTACTCATCTCCAGGTGATTTGATGGAAGCTTTGTACCTAGAAGACAGCTATATTAAGACCTTTGAGGCGACGATCGATCAGGTTTCCAATTCTAAGTTTGCGATACTGGACAAGACCGCCTTTTACCCCAATTCTGGTGGCCAGCCCTACGACACCGGAATATTGGTGCACGAAGGCGAGGGGTTCCCGGTGGTGTATGCAGGCCTCTTCGATGGCAAGATCAGCCACGAATTGGGCAACGTGGGGCTAGAACCGGGCGATCTTGTGACGGGCACGATCGATTGGGATCGAAGATACACCTTCATGCGGAGCCACACCGCTTGCCACCTGTTGAGCGCGGTGATCTTCAAGGAGACTGGCGCTAAGATCACAGGAAACCAGATCGGCGAGGACAAGTCCAGGGTCGACTTCAGCTTGGAAGCTTTCGATCGGGAAAAGTTGGCAGATTATGTGGACCTAGTAAACGAGATCATCAAAGATGATCGACCTGTGGTAACCAAGATCATACCTCGCAAAGAAGCTCTTGAGATTCCTGACCTCGTCAGACTTGCAAAAGAGGTTCCAGATAGAAGTGAGATAAGAACCGTCGAGGTCGAAGGGGTGGATCTTCAGGCTTGCGGCGGAACTCACGTCAAGAGAACTGGCGAGATTGGGAAAATTGAGATGCTGAAGGCGCAGAACAAAGGGAAAGCCAACCGTCGGGTCTACTTCGGTCTGGTGAGGTGAATTATCCTTGGACGAGATGGAACTTCTTGGAAAGACAAAAGTCAAGGTGAAGGACGAGAAAGTGGTGGAGGCAGGCGAGCCCCTGATCGAGTGGTGCCCTCTCTTTGAAAAGGTCAGAGGCATAAAGAAAATTACGTCAGAGGCTGCCGCCGCGAACATGGCATTTAGGATAAAGGAACACGGGATGTTCTCGCCCAGAAGGAAACTGGAGATGGGCGTCTTCGTGGGGTTTGGGGCCTCTGAAGTGATGATGACCGCATTGGAGATGGGTTTGATCGACGCGACGGTAACAGTTTGTGACGGTGCAGGAACCGTCATCACCGCAAACCCAAAGCTGGTCCAAGGGATGGGCGGCTGGATATCAGGCTTGGTCGAGACCGACCCGATCCCTGAGATTCTGGAGGGGATTGCCGCCCGGGACGGCGAGGTCCTGGATCCAGAGGTTGCGCTGATCGATCAGGTTCGGGGCGCAAAGGTGGCCGCAAAGCGCTACTCGAAGTTTGCGGTCACGGTGGCGGATGCGGATACGGCAGAGAGGCTCCGATCCTTGGAGGGTGAAAAAGGCGTTGAGATTCTGATCATAGGGGCCCACCTAACTGGGATCGGCAAAAAGGATGCAGAGCGATTGCTATCTGTTGCGGATATCGTCACCGCCTGCGCTTCAAAATATATCAGAGAAAAGGCAAAGCCCTTGGTTCAGGTGGGAACGGCAGTACCCTTGTTTGGCTTGACCCAGTGGGGAAAAGAGGTCCTGGTGGAGAGGGCAAAGGATGTCACGTCCCCGCTTCTGATCAACACGATGCCGCTTCCAGTCTTGCCCGAGCACAAGCAGCCAAGGCCGCTTGTGTGATCGAGGAGGGATTAGCCCCACCATCTGGGTCTGGTGGGCGGGGGTGGCGCGCCTACAACGGGGCAGGGGCGAATCTGTTGGCGCCCCCGTCTTCGTCCTATACAGTGCACCACGTCCTGCCATTATTAACATCAAAAGTGTGCCAAATTTCTCACGTCACCGGCCATTTCGATATGGCCTCGTCGATTTTGGCCATCAGCCTAATCGTCTCTTTGAGCGCGACCACTATTCGTCAGGTAGGATGTGAGGTCGTCGTAGGATAGCGTCCCCCTTTTCCTGTCCTTGAGCCACTTGGCGCAAACTTGGTATCCGGCCACTTGAAACTCCCAGAACTCGGGATCGACGCCCTCCAGGTACTGGGCCTTGTTGACGTAGACCCAGCCCGTTTCCAGCGCCTCTTTTTCCTTCGGCGGGCGATCTTTCGGCGCGAAATACTTAGGGCCGC
>CAZXBV010000076.1:0-6857 GCA_964639155.1 uncultured Methanotrichaceae archaeon | reverse complement strand
ATATTTGACCCCCATATCAACTATTGGGGGGTATCTTCCTATTTATAGACACTTGAGTATACTGATGCGATTTAGTCAAAATGAGTTTTATTAAAATAGATCCACTGCGCATGTTGCATTTTCAGGGGTGAAATTCGTCACATATATGGAAATAGGAGTATGTGCGGGAAAGGTCTGAACCATGAACCAGATAAGCATGCGTTTTCTGTGGCGTTTTCGTTCGTTTTCGTTCGTATTCGTCTCTGGCCAATCTCCGTACTACACTTGAATATGTCCACAAATTATAAGACCGCACCACTCCCAACTTCACTCCAATGATCTTCCAGATCCTGGATGCCAAATATACTTATGACAAGGAAGGCTACCCCCTCATTCAGCTCTTCGGGATCGCGCCATCTGGCGAGCCTGTGAGCTGCAAGGTCGCGGGATTTCGACCTTACTTTTACGCTCGGGTCGATGAATTCCGGATAGAGGAAGTCGCCCTTGCCATAACGGGTATGAGTCCGGATCTGAATGCCAAAGTCGTCGAAAAGTTCAGGCCCGTGGGTTATCAGTCGCGTCCTTCAAAGATGATCAAGATCGAGGCCAAAGACCCAAAATCGGTCAGGATATTCAGAGAATCGGTCCTTTCACACCCAGGGGTGAAAGAGGTGTACGAAACCGACATCCTGTTCAAGAACCGGTTCCTGATAGACAGGAATCTGGGCGGGATGAGATGGGTCAAAGTGGAAGACCTTTGCGAAAAACCGGTGCCTTACGAGGCCCTAAGCCCGATCACCATCAGCTCAGAAGGATCAAACAAATCCCATGCCAATGCGCCATTGAAGTATCTTGCCTTCGATATCGAGTGCTTACCTCTGAACGGGGAGATGCCAAATCCCCAGACTTCTCCAGTGATAATGATCAGCCTTGCCTTCTGGCCAGAGCACAATGGCGTGCGCGACCTGGTCCTGGTTGGAAAAGACATGGATTGTTCACGTCCTGACGTTTTACCTTGCAAGAGCGAGAAAGCTTTGCTGGAACGGTTCATGTCCACAGTGAAAGACTACGATCCTGACGTGATAATGGGCTACAACTCCAACGAGTTCGACTTTCCCTACCTAAACGAACGGGCCAAGATTCTCGGGGTGAGCGCTCGGGTCGGCAGAGACAAGAGTCCCTGGATCGTCAGAAAGATCGTAAACCAGACCAGGGTCGAGATCACAGGGAGAATTGTGGTCGACCTTCTGCCTCTCATCAGGTCGTCTTTCAGCCTGAAACGCTATACTTTGCGTAACGCGAGCCAAGAGCTTCTCGGGATAGAAAAGCACGACGTCGAGCCAAAAGAGATGGAATCGCTATGGAAAAGCGAGGGCGAAGAGTTCGCAAGGTTTGTGAGTTATTCCCGCCGAGACGCCTTCCTTGCGCTTCACCTTCTTTTGGATCTCAATCTCTTGGACAAATACATAGCTCTTGCCCAGACCAGCGGATCTTTGATTCAAGATGTGGTCAATGGTGGCCAGACTGGAATGGTCGAAAACCTCCTTTTCAGAAAGTTCCAAGGGCAGAACCGAGTCATCCCCCCAAAGCCCGATGCCGACTTATCCCAAGCAAGACACGCGAGAAGCGCCGAATTGAAGGGGGGTGCAGTCCTCGATCCAAAGAAGGGTTTATCAGAAGACGTGGTCATCTTGGACTACCGATCACTTTACCCATCGATAATGATGGCCCACAACCTCTGTTACTCCACGGTCGTCTCCGAGGACCGACCCGCACAAAATGTCATAACGTCACCCTCTGGTGGCGAGTTCGTCGATTCCGAAACGTCGCCTGGAATCGTACCTGGAGTTCTGCGCAGCCTTCTGGATCAAAGGACCCAGATCAAGAGTCTGATGAAGACCGCAACAGACGACGAGCGACAACTTCTCGATGCGCAGCAATACGCCCTCAAGATCTTGCTCAACTCGTTTTATGGATATTCTGGTTATGCCAGAGCCCGGCTCTACAGCTTGCCATTGGCCAATGCCGTGACCAGCTTTGGAAGGACAAATATCCAAAATACCAAAAATATGGTGGAAAGTATCGGGTCCGTCTGCGTAAGAGATGGCAATGCTTTCCTTCCCCAGGAGCTGGACTCGTCCCCCTCTGGCAAAGAACCATTTGAAAGATACGATCTTTCAGTAGTCTATGGAGATACCGACAGCGTTTTCATCCAAATCAAACCCCACGACCCGAAATTAAGGAAAGTTACTCTTGACGAAGCCGAGACGATCGGTAAAAAGATCGCCCAGACCGTGACGTCAAAGCTCCCGCCACCGATGGAACTGGTTTTTGAGTCTTTTGCCAAAAGAGGCGTCTTTTTGGTAAAGAAACGGTACGCTCTTTGGGTTTTCGAGAAGATAGGAGGGGAATGGAGGGACAGAATCAAGGTTCGAGGGATGGAAACGGTCCGACGAGACTGGTGCGAGCTCACCTCAAAGACACTAAATAGGTGCCTCAACCTGGTTTTGATAGAGGGCAAAGTCGATGAGGCAGTCGATCTCGCCCGCTCTGTCGTGGAGACGCTCCAGAAATTGGACCTTCAAAAAGACCCTGAAATCTTGGAAGATCTGATCCTGACGAGACGCTACACCAAGAGTGCGGCCTCCTACAAGAACAAGCAACCTCACGTTCAGTTGTCCGAGAAGATGCGCGCCAGAGGCGGACGCGTGCCCCAGGTTGGCGACCGAGTTCCTTTCGTGATCTTAAAAGGAAAGGGCCTCTTCGTTGACAGGGCCGAAGATCCTGAATACGTTCTCGAACATGACCTGAAGATAGATACAGATTATTACATCGAAAAACAGATTCTTCCGCCTGTGCTCCGTCTCCTATCCCCTTTTGGTGTGACCAGAGTACAGCTCGTCTGGGATTCAGAACAGCAGCTGCTTTGCGAGTTTGATCCCTGTTCGGAGACGCGATCGCGAAAAGGTGTTTCTTGTGAGGAGACTATTGCTTATAATGTGATAAGTGCGGCAAGATCGAAACAGAAATCGCTCTTTGATTTCTGACTTGAGATCTCAAAAGCAAGATATTTCACATTATCAAAGATGAGTCGTGGGTGCCAGTAATTGAAAAAAATCTGAAAGACAAACACGGAACGCCCATATATGGTAAGTTCAATCCTCAAACGTGATCGTCTTTTGGGTCTCGAATGTTCCGTTCATTTTCTGGTCGGCTTTTATCTTCTTGCTGAACTTAGAGTACTCTGTCTTGGTACCCCAAATGCCTTCGAAAGCTTGTTGAGTGTCAAAGGAGAGGACGTTATTTGCTGAGTTGTTCAGGCTCTTTATCGTCCCAGTTTCGCTCTTTTGCAGAGTGCTAGTGTCGAATCTTTCGGTTACGCTGGCCCCCATGCCACCATGGAACGCGGGAGATTCCATCATCTTGAACCCTTTGATATGCCCTTCTCCAAATACGAGGTTCCTGCTATCTGTGAAGTTCACTGTGGGGTTGCCCTTTTTGACCTCTTTTTTAGATTCCATCTCGATCGATCCGGATCCGGCAATGTCCTCTCTGAAATTGATAGAAGACTCACGGAACACGTTGTTGATGGAAACGTCGCCCTTTCCAACCACCGTGGTGGACTCAATGTAGCACATGCTCGCCGTCCCTCCTTTCGACTTAACCATCTCGGACTGTTTTGGAGAGCTATCGGGTGGCGTATCTTTCGCAATCGGCTCGCTCCAGTAAAGAAGGTAAGGACCGTCTTCAGACCATCTGACGCCGTCGCTGACCTTTATCAAAATGGACATGTAAGTTCCAGCAGTTTGTCCTGGGATTTCAGAGCTCCAGTAGCCGTCTGTTGGGTCACCTTCCTCGATCGCCATCTGGAGGTGGTTGGTACTGTCAACATCGAGCATATTGCCACTTGGGACTTTGGTTCTGGCTATGCCCCAGATAAGATCGATCGAATAGACACCTCGATCATCTGAAGCGTGTATTGACATCACTACGGGTTCACCTTCAGAAGGTTCTGGCGGGAACGCTGCCACGTCTATTATCTGAGGCGGTTTATCTATTTCCAACGCGTTCAGACTCTCTATAGTCAGCTTGGTGTTGGACATTGGCCTAACCGATATCATGTCGTCAAACCCCATCGTCATCCGTCCTGAAGTGGTTCGCATTCTGGGATTGTCAGATGGAGCCTTGACGTACAGGCTCTTTGGGTCTGCGAATTCTATTGGCTGGGCAGATCTTACCTCGCCAGAGACGCTCACCAAAGGAGATCCCGGATCGGTTCGGAGGTATTGGTAACCTGTGATGCCATCATCGGACGGAGAATAGGCAGGCTGTATCGAGGTGGGATCTTCAGGTGGACGGAGAGTTTCGGCTGCAGGGGGTTTGGGTGTGACTGTCGGACAGATGAGCGTATCTGAAGTTGGATCTATTGCATCCAGTCCCAGGCTCGCGTCTTCAAGTTCAACGGGTTCAAGGCGGTAAGACGACTTATCGACGCTATTTAGGCTGGGTCTTGGCATTGTGGGCGATTTTGGCGAGGCCAAAGATGGCTCGGTTGGAAGTGGCAAGGTTTTATCCTCGACTTTTGAGGACGTTTTCGTCTCATCTGACCCTGAACTTTTCAGCCTTATGCTCTCCAGCATCTCTCTTAAGCGTTCCATCAGGCTGGATATTCCAGAGGTGCTGTACTCTTCCTTTCGATAGGCATAGGCTGAGTCAGTCTTTTCTCCCTCGTGAGATTTTATAACATCTGAAGCGTTCTCGGCCTTTTTCCCGATCCCACCGTCTCGCACCACTGGCACAGCCCCAATCTCTGCTTTGGCCAGATCACCTCGATCGCCCAAAGCCTTCGATACGTCTTCAGCGGTCGAGTCGCTGCCATCCGCTGTAATTGGTAAGGTCTCGGTCGCTGCCAAGGATGTTTTGACCGATGGCGGTGTCGGCTCGTATGAGTCCAAAGCCCCTTGACTTTCCTCAAAATCACCTGTCATTTTGATGTCGTCTTCATCAGGGATCTCGATCAAGCCGACATGAAGCTTGCAACTCTCTTTAACCAAAATACCATCTTTTGTGAAACTTTCAGCTGTGATCAGGTCGTCTATCTCGCCTGAAACTTCAATTTGGGACGTCACCGATTGACTGCTTCCAGGTGCCAGGTCGTCCATGGCGCCCAGTTGGCCCAAGGACTTTCCAGCAATGGATATGGCGGTGAGTGACGTGCATCCTTGATTTTCGACCGTGACGATTACATCAACCAAGTCGCCAGGTCTTGCCAGAGCCGGATTTGCTTGGGCAAAAAGATCGATCGCGGCAAAGAGATGTTTCACTTCTGAAGTTGCGTCCTTTGACCAGGCCTTGCCTAACGAGTCCTTTCCTGTCGCCTTGAACTTGAGGATCTGGTCTTCTTCAACTAAGAACTTGTACTCGATCGTTTTGGACTCACCAGGTTTCAAAGTGTCCAAATGTTCGAGGATGCAGGATTCTGATTCCGAGAGGGTTACGCCAACGAGAGGATCGTCTCCAGGGTTGGAGACAACACATTTCAGGTTAATTTCTCTCTTTCCTGAGACTTCTATAGTCGACGGGTCCACGTTCAGGTTTATCTGTGGCGATATGGTTTTGATCTGAACCTTGGACGATGCCAAGATTGTCTCGCCGTTTGGAAGGTGGGACTTTGCAGTTCCTAGAAACTCTTCGCACCTCTCTGGCCTATAGGTGGCTGAGATGTCAACCGATTGACCTTTGCCGATTTTCGGCAGCCTGTACAAGTCCGAGCCGTCTCTTACGAAAGAGACGTTATCAAGGTCCAATTCGCCAGCGTTCTTGACGGTCCAGATTATCTCAACGGTCTCGCCGGGATACGCGATCACATCTTTGGGTTTTGCCGACACCTCCAGTTTAGGATCAAAAACCAAAACTTCGACCCTTTCTGATCTGGTAAGTTCATGGCCTGTGGCATCTTTGACCGTGGCAAAAACATCTTCAGAGAGGTCTTTATCCAGAACTGAACGTCTCTGAAGTGTCCTCGTTTCGCCAGGTTTGAGACTTTCAATTTTCCCGATATCGCCAAAAGCGTCTGTGATCGTGATATCAGTCAAGAGATCGTTGCCCACGTTTTTCACATCAGCCTTGATGAATACCTCTTGACCACGACAGATCTTCTGGGGCAATGCAGAGGCTTTGAGGTCCAAACCGGGTGAGATCGTCCTTATTTGAACTTCTTTTCTGTCAGTCAGAGCGTCACCCTTGGGCTTTGTGGCGCTGGCGATTGCAACAAGGGTCATCGTCTCTTCTGCCGTTATTGTGCCCTCGATGACCAGACAGTCCCCCGGCAAAAGGGTCCGGGTTGTGTTTGCATTTCCGCCACATTCGATCCGAGCGTCTCTGAGAATCTGAACTCCTGTATTTTCGGCTGTGCATCTGTATCGGACAAAACCGCCATCGTGGAGAACCGTCCTGTTGACTTGGAGTGTTGCAACGAGCTTCGAGCCGTCATCGTCATCTTCAGAACTCTTGCGAGATGTGCCTGATTTTGAGGCGGTGCTATCCGATCCAGTGGTGGACGAAACTGACCTTGTCTCGCTCGTCCTCGAAAACTCGCTAAAATCGTTGGACTCGAAGTTGAAATCGTCTCTCTCAAATTCGAACTTATCGTCATCCTTCAAGCCGTCCTTGGTATTCAACTCGGTTTCATCAGACTGCTCAGTTTTGTACGATTCCACAGGTGCCGTTTCTATCTTGGATCTCGATCCCGTCTCAGATTCCGCTCCTGATTCCGCCCCAGATCCTGCAGACGAAGTGACTGTGGTAGTTTTCCTGGTGGAATCGGATGATGACGAGAAAAAAGGCGACATGCTGAAGATATCTGAACGGGTCTGACT
>CAZXBV010000075.1:0-6929 GCA_964639155.1 uncultured Methanotrichaceae archaeon | reverse complement strand
GTCATGACTGCTCACCTTACTGACGCTGGATCTACATCTGCCTTTCGAGTCTAGTTTTAGCCTCAACGCCGCAATTTTTATCTCGTTCTTCTGCAGACACCAAAGTGGTGAATCTCGTTTGAGCGAATTCAAAGAGCTTGTGATAACCAGTGACGATTACCGCCTATTCCTTGCAGATCGGCTGAGAATGGATAACAAAAGGCTGGCCCAAGAGGTGGAGAAAGTGGGTTTCCCGTTCCTTTTTGCCTCAGGAAGCGAGCTTCTTAGAAGCTACATCCTGAACGAAACGGGGTTTTTATCTCAACTTCCCGAACGTCTCAGGTTGCCTGATAGGGGTTATGCCTGGTACATGTTTTCTCAGTCGGTAAAAGAGATCCACGTTGAATCCGAAAAGGCAGTGATCAAGTACGAGCTTCACGATGACTACAGGCTGCCCTTCAAGAGGTTCTACATCTGAGGCGTCCACTTGCCGGTGGCTTTTCCCTCTAAGGCCAAGCGTCCGATCTCTCTTGCCACCTTGTCCTCGACAGGCTTTGGCTCTGCCTTCTCAAGAGGCGTTCCTGGAAGCGGCATGAAGTAGTGAGCCCTTATGAACCCGCCCTTCTCGACCACGTACCGGGCAAGGTTGAGGGTCTCTTTCTGGTCTTCGCAAGTCTCCATGGGAAGGCCGACTATCAAGTCCAGCTTGGGCACGATCCCCCACTCGAAACAGAGATCGCAAGCCCTCAGAACCTCTTCGACGCCGTGACCCCTTCCGATCTCTTTTAGCACCCGGTTGCTACCTGACTGGCCGCCGATGCTCAAAGACTTGTTAGCGCAGTATCTGGATACGAGGTCGAGCGCCTCTTCGGACACGAAGTCGGGCCTCACTTCTGAAGGGAACGTCCCAAAGTAGATTGGCTTTCCAATTTCTGAAAGGGTGCTGAGCAATTTTTCGACCTTGTCTAGCCTTGGATGCACTCCATCAGACCCGTAGGCCAAAGAATTAGGCGATGTGAACCTCAGGTCTGAATAGTGGTGCGCATACTTTGCGATGACTGGAATCGAACGATGACGCATCCGTCTTCCGCAAAGATACGGGGTCTGGCAGTAGGCGCATCCCCAAGGGCATCCTCTGCTGATCTCGATCGGCGAGAGAATGGGCGGCCTGAAGGGCGGATACTGGTCCAGGTCGACATTTCCTCTTTTGGGCGTGAAGACCACATCATCCCCAACCTTGTAGGCGATCCCCTTGACCCCTTCGACATTGTGCCCTTCTTGTATCACTTTGAGCAGTTCTGGCAAGGTCTCTTCGCCTTCGCCTATCACCACGTAATCGAAGTACTCAAGCGCCTCTTTTGGCCTTGCTGAAGGATGCGGGCCGCCGGCGACGTAAACCGCATCTACTTCGCGCCTTCCCTTCAAGATCTCTTCATAGATCTTTGGTGCCTGCAGGGTCGCAAAGCTGTAGAGCATGACACCATCTTTCGGACCATTGGCAAGCCCTGCCCCTTCCACCAGAGGAAGAAGGGCCGCGATGCTGTACATGTTCTTTTTATTCCAACGAAACCAGATCCCCGAAACGTTTGATCTCAAGGAGTTCAACCGATCTATTTTATTCATCTCTATTCATCTTTTATGAAAAGGTCCACGAAATCGAACTTGTTCACGTCAACGAGCCCTTTATCCGTCAGCTTCAGCTCAGGTATCACAGGCAAGCACAGGAACGAGAGTGTCATGAAAGGATCTTTCAGCCAGCATCCTAAATCCTGCGCAGCTGACGTCACTTCATCGATCTTCTTTGCAACCTCGCCCATGCTCCTATCCGAAAGCAGGCCCGCGATTGGCAGAGCCAAAGAGGCCTTCACCTTCCCCCTTTTCGCGACGGCAAGCCCGCCTCCCATCTTCTTCACGTAGTTTGCGGCAACGATCATGTCGGAATCATCTGCGCCGACCATGACCAGATTGTGAGAATCATGAGCGACTGAGGTTGCGATGGCGCCACTCTCAAGCCCAAATCCCTCAACGAGCCCTAACCCTACGTTTCCGGATCCTTTGTGCCGCTCGATCACCGCCATCTTGAGAACGTCCCTTTCAAGATCAGAGACTACAAACCCTCTTTCGGCCTTCACTTCTCGGATCAGAGCACGGGTCACTATCTGATCTTGAACGACGCCGATCACTCTCGCCCGGCTCGATTTGGCCTTGATCTTCAGCGAGAGGGCCGAAATGTCACTCAAGTTCATGGTATTTCTGACATGTTCGGGCGCGGCCGGATCTCTCACCGCTTCGATCATCTGCCCGTCCTTTGCCACAAGTCTGCCATCTTTGATGACGCCAAGAACCGAGACCTCGGCAGGATCGTTCAGGATGACTATGTCGGCCCTCTTTCCGGGCACTATTGCGCCTACGTCTCTCATCCCGAAATATTGGGCCGGGTTTATGGTGGCGATCTGAAACGCGGTTATGGGGTCTAGCCCCATCTCCACCGCCATCCTAATCATATAATCTATGTGCCCTTCTCTCAAGATGTCTGACGGATGGCGATCGTCCGAGACGAAGCAGAACCGGGAATAGTTCTGAGACGAAACGAGCGGGATGAGAGCTTTCAGGTTCTTGGCCGCGCTCCCTTCCCTCATCATGATCTGCATCCCCATCCTCAGCTTCTCTTCAGCCTCATCGAGTGTCGTGCACTCGTGATCCGACCCGATCCCAGCCGATATATAAGCTGCAAGATCCCTTCCGCTAAGGCCTGGAGCGTGCCCGTCTACCACCTTTTTTTGGCCCAGGAGAACCTTCTTTAAAACTACAGGATCTCTGAATATCACGCCAGGATAGTTCATCATCTCCGCGAGGCCCAAAACCCTATCGTCCTCCATCAGCCTGGCGATCTCTTCAAGTCCAAGACTGGCTCCTGACGTCTCAAGGTGGGTTGCAGGAACGCAAGATGGGACCATCACCTTCACGTTCAAAGGAATATCTTCACTCGCGTCGAGGATGTATCGAACTCCCGCTTCGCCAAGGACGTTTCCGATCTCGTGAGGATCTGCCACCACCGTTGTCGTGCCCTTAGGAACCACCGCTTTTGCGTACTGGGCTGGGGTTACCATGGAGCTTTCCAGATGGACGTGAGCGTCTATGAAACCTGGCGAGAGGATTTGGCCATCCAGGTCCATGACGTCTTTGGCGCTTTCGCAGTCGAACCCCACAATTCTTCCACTATGAATCGCCACATTGGATCTGTATATCTCGCCTGAAAGGACATTTACGACCTTAGCTCCTTCCAGCAACAAGTCCACTTCGATCTCGCCTCGTGCAGCGGAGATCAGCTCTTCGAGCGATGCCATGATGCGAGTACCTAACCCCGATCGTACTTAATAGATGCCGCTCTCAAATGCCAATACAAATAAAATATATCTATAATATATAAATCCAGAAAGAAATATAAACAAAAACACGAAATAGAGGGCGAGGGGGGCACCAGCCCTTCGCATGCCGCCCTTTTTTTGAGATTTTCAGTAAACCTGCTCGTTGTGCATCCTCGTGCTGTAGAGCCTAAAGTCGTTGGCAGGGCCGTCCTGAAGGTAGATGTAATTGTACGCCGAATCGTTCTTCCTGGACGCGTATTCTTCCCTTGCTTCCCGCTGACACTGCTTGCAGGCAAACAAAGGCACGAAGACACCAAACCCAGTCTCAACCGATCCGTATCCTCGAACGGCGTTGGTATCTATCGTCATGTATCCTGGACAATTTTTATCGGGACACATCCGGACCGATTCGATCTGCTTTTCCCTGATCCCGTCGGTATCATAGAATACGTTCTTGCGCTTCCGGTAGAAGGGACCTGCCCTTTCCACGGCTTTTGCTGTCAACTCTTCTCTTGCATCCCAGTTGTTCATCTGGTTTTGAACGATCGCCTCGATGTTCATCTTCATCTTGCTACCCATGGAGAACTTGCCAGGATAGTAGTCTGGTTCTATCACGTTGGAGTAATCGAGCCCTGCCATCGCAAGGATGATCCCAGTGTTGACGTAAGGAAGAGCCGACTCTATTGCGTATCCGCCTTCGAGGACTGCGATGTCAGGCGAGAGCATCTCGTTTAGTTTTGCATACCCTTGAGCCGAGAACCGCATGTTTGCCAAAGGATCTGTGTAATGGTTGTCTTGACCTGCAGAATTCACGATAAGCTGAGGCTTGAAGTCGTCCAGGATCGGAAGGACCAACTCTTCGAGAACGTAATGGATCCCCTCGTCGGGCGTTTCCGGCGGAAGCGGGATGTTGATGGTCCGCGCCATGGCTTTTGGTCCACCCAGCTCGTCCATGAACCCAGATCCTGGGTACAATGTCCTGCCATCCTGGTGGAATGATATGAAAAGGACGTCGGGATCGTGGTAGAATATGTCTTGAGTACCGTCGCCATGATGGACGTCGGTATCTACTATGGCGACCCGCCTTATGCCATATTTTCGCCGGATGTACTCGACCATTATGGCTTCGTTGTTGATGTTGCAAAACCCTCTGTTCCCATGAGCCACCCTCATGGAATGGTGGCCGGGTGGCCTTACGAGAGCAAAGGCACTTGTGATCTCCTTTTTCATGAAAGCGTCTGCCAAAACGAGGGTGCTTCCTGCCGCTATGAGATGGGCCTCAGTTACCAGGGACTCGACGCTTGGAAGGCAGAAATGGACTCTTGCGATGTCTTTTAGCTCAGCAAGCCGGGGCTTGTACTCTTCAACCTGGGGAAGGTCCATCAACCCTTCCTCGAATATCTGGTCTTTCGTGTAAAGGAGCCGCTCTTCCCTTTCGGGATGGGTTGGAGTTATGGCCCAGTCGAAGGCTGGGAAGAATATCAGGCCCATCTTCCGATCATTTTTCTGATCCGTCTTCCGACCCATCTTCTGGCCTGTTCTGCCACTTTCGCGGTTTGTTGCCATCATCGACCACCTCCAGTCCATTCGGGAATTATGCCTGCGGCAATCTGTATTTCCACGTCCAAGATTCTTCCTACAGTGGACCAGCCTCTAACCATGTTGAATACCTCGCTGTGAACGATCTCCGCTTCAGACGAGTATTCGCCAATCCCCATCTCGACCGCCCTTTTCACGATCAGAGTTTTGGCCATCGATTCTGCATCAGGCAAACTGAACTTTCGATCTTTGATCTCGCCAGTCTGGCCGTCTTCGGCCACGGTGTAAAAGCCCCGTTCTGTATCTGCTCTGAAAGTGACTGTCAGCGTAGGCCTTGCAACTGCCGCGCCGATGGCGTTGGCAACGATCGCATTTTCTGGGATGATCCCTTCGGCGCCCAGCCGTTTGGCTACAAGTGGGATCAATCCAAGAGATCCGCCGCCGACACCGACGACGTTCTGGGGCCTGATCTTCTCTTTTTGGAGGATTTCCCAGACTCTGTATGCAGGTTCCGCTTCCCATGCCTGGAACATTTCGTTGATCTCGCAGATTAGCTTCTCAACGGTTGCGTTCACCACTTTGTTTGCGGCATCTTCGGCCGAGCAGCCAAGTTCGACACCCAGATCTTGCATGGCCTTTTTGGCTAGATCAGAATCGCCGATCTCGATCAGCCCTAAGGACCGCATGGCATCTGTGGGAGTTGGATATGGACCTCCGAGGCATACTGCGTGACCTCCTCTATCAGGTCCGACAGAAACTTCGTCTTTGACCTCGCCTTCGTCTTTTATTGCTCGAACCCGGCTGTCGCCGCCCAAGGCCACGGATTTCACGGCAAAAGCCCTTATGTGGGTCAGGAAAGAGTCGACTCTTGCGCCTTGTGAAGAAAGAAGGGGCGTTCCGTCAAGTATGAGCGAGAGGTCAGTGGTGGTTCCTCCGATGTCGACCACTACTGAAGTTTGGCCTGGTGGAGTCAGTGCCATAACGCCCATTGTGCTTGCGGCAGGACCCGAAAAGATGGTCTCCACAGGTGAAGATACAGACTTGTCCAGGGGAAGTGTGCCGCCGTCAGCTTTGAGGATGTAGATGGGCGCTTTTATGCCTCGTTGGGTCACGGCCTTCTCGATCTCGGATGCGAACTTCTTGTAGTGCTCCTGGGTTGCCACTTTGAGCTTGGTGGTTGCAGCTCTTCTTGGAAAATTGAGCTTCCCTGATGCTTGGTGCCCCATCTCGACCTCGCACTCTGGTGCGACTCTTGAGATGATCTCCTTGATCCGTTCTTCGTGAGAGTGGTTTCGCTGACCGAACTTGCTCACAACTGCTACTTTTCGGTAACCTCTCTCGAATATCTTGGACGCCACGTTCTCGACTTGTCTGTCGTCCAGTGGCTCGATCTCTCTTCCTCTGTAGTCGATTGCACCTCTGAGGAAGTAAACTTCATCGCCCAGCTTGTAATCCAAGGGGTTCATTCCCGGGCCTGGCACCAGGATCAGGGCTACGGGGTCAGTCTTTCCCTCGGCTATCAGGTTGGTTATCAGGGTGGTGCTGAGCACGACTCGTTCGATATTCTTTGGCAAAGCGTCCTTGGTTATCTCGTCAAGGGCGCTCATTAGACAGTTCAGCAGATTTTCATGGTCGGTGGGGACCTTGGCGGTCCTGACCACCTTTCCTTCATTTATGAGAACGGCGTCTGTAGTGGTTCCGCCGACATCGATTCCGATCAACATGATTATATCGCCTTGGCCGATCCGATGGCCAAGCTAATATATCGTGTTGTTGGTAGGCGGCGCCTTTTCGAAAAGGAGAATGTTGATCGAATACGGCAGAGTCCAAACCGCCGCCCAAAACCCAAACCCACACCTTTGGCCCTGGCGGATTCCACCTGGGCAAGGATGAAATTTTTTGGTAAGTTTTCGACCTTTTCTGCTTTTATCTTGATTGGCTCTATAATTCAGACATAAAGATCTTGTTTTGCACAAGGTTTATGTTCGATAAGCAGGGTCGTGAAGACCATAAAATAGACGAGGAATGCATATAATGCGACTT
>CAZXBV010000074.1:0-6973 GCA_964639155.1 uncultured Methanotrichaceae archaeon | reverse complement strand
AATGAATTTTTCCGAATTTCTGGTTGCTAAGGTCGAAAGTGGTGTCCAACGTTCTTTTCAGCCAAAATACCCCCGATAATGAAGCAAAAATCCCATATATCCATTTTTGGTAGGTGTTTTCCCACTCATGTTAGAATGTGGGACGGATATGGGATAATATGAGTACATTGACAAAAAATCTCTTCGCAACTCATAAATAGAGATCGAGTTAACCGGATTCCAGATGTTCGAGGCCTGGGACGAATATCATCTGGTAAACAGAGAGCTTAACAAGTTAGCAGAGGGCCTCCCCACTTCAGACTTGGGCGAGGTCATTGAGTACGTCGTAACATCTCCTGGAAAGAGAGTGCGACCCCTGATACTCATTCTCTCATCTGAAGCCTTCGGCAGCAACGCCTCTTTGCCCATGAAGGCAGCCCTTGCGATGGAGCTGATCCATGCAGCGTCCCTAGTTCACGACGATATCCTCGACAAGGGAATCGAACGGCGAGGCGCGCCAAGCACTTTTCAGAGATACGGAATAGATGCCGCCCTTCTCTGCGGCGACTACCTCATATCAAAATCAATCGGTCTCATGGCAGGCTACCGCCAAGAGGTGATCGAAGCGTTCTCTTCGGCCTGCATGGAGATGGCCGAAGGCGAGATGCTGGACCTCTCGAACAGAATCGAGCCCGACGATTATTACCTTTGCATACGCAAAAAGACCGCAGCCCCCCTCGCTGCCTCAGCCAAGATCGGATGCATGATCGCCGAGGCGGATGCAAGAGACGTTGCCCTCTTTGAAAGCTATGGTCTGCACCTTGGTCTTGCCTACCAGATAGCAGACGACCTGAACGAGTTTCTCGGTATGGACAAGGGCAAGTGCTCTCAGAAGACGTCAATCACCCTTCCGGTCATATACAGCAAGAAATGCTCGGCCGAGAAGGCCCTGGAACTTTGTGTGGAGAATATCCACGAACACTGTGGCGCAGCCAAGAACGCTCTCGCCAAAGCCGGTGGCGATCAAGAGATCAAGGGCCGCCTCACTAGCATAGTTGACAGATGGTCCTCGATGACCGTGGAGAAGGAAGACAGATGCAAGTTGCTGAAAAACCGCTGCTGAAGATAGAGGCTGATGCCCAAGACGGAAAGATCGAGTTTCGGGCCAAAGGAGCGTTGTCCCTAGCCGCCAAACCCGTGATCAAACAGATCAACAAAATATTCGCGAACGAAAAACCGATCTCGTCGGGTCCCGATCAGATAATCTTTTCCACTTGGATTCCGCCTGCGCCAAGCCTAGCTTTCGACAGGATGATCTCGGCCGAGGTTGCGGCTCTCACGAGACGCAGAGTTCCAGATCAAGTATCGGTCGCAATCATTCGGGCATGTCCCAACGATTGCCTCCATTGCAGCGCCCCGTCGCGCAAAGGCGAGATCTTATCTTCAGAATTGATCCGAAAGGTCATCGACGACGGCCTTGACCTGGGCGCTTACATGATCACCTTCGATGGCGGCGAGCCCATGCTCAGAAAAGACCTTCCCGATCTCGTTTCTCACGTGGACGATCGGGCCATATCTGCCGCATTCACCAGCGGTTACGGCTTGACCCCAGATAGGGCCAAAGATCTAAAAAAAGCGGGACTTTACGTCGTAAGGGTCAGCATCGATAGCCCGCGGGAAAAGGAGCACGACAGTTTTAGAAGAAGAGAAGGTGCCTTCAAAGACGCCCTCGCCGGAATCAAGAACGCTCTCGATGCAGGTCTGATGGTGGACCTCTTCATGGTGGCCTCGCCCCTCAACATAGATCGATTAGAGGAAGCGTACGACCTTGCCGCCGAGCTTGGCGTGCATGAACTTTCTTTATACGAGATTGTGGCTGTGGGACGGTGGTCTTCTCACCTGGACGAGGTTTTGAGCAAGAACGACGTTGAGCGGCTTGTTCGGTTCCACAAGGAGAAGAACGGCTCACCAAAAGGCCCGAGGGTCTCGGCTTTTCCGTACCTTCTCAGCCCTGAGATGTTCGGCTGTTTTGCAGGCCGAAGGTGGATCCATGTGGACCCCGCAGGGGACGTCCTCCCTTGCGCCTACATGCCCTTGTCTTTCGGAAACGTCCGCGAAAAAAGTCTCAAAGACATGTGGAAAGAGATGGGAAAAGACCGGTGGATGAAAGGAAAGCCCGAAGCCTGCCTGATGAAAGACCCCAAATTCAGAGAGTCTCATCCAGAGATGTTTGAGTCGGCCGAATGATCCGCTAAATCCCTTCGAACCATTTTTCAGGCGAACAAAACGTTTATACACTGAGAAGTACCCTTTTGCAAAACGGGGGTTAATTTCGTGATTGCTGTATTTAGAATTGGATTACCTTTGGTTATCTTCTTATGCGTCGCTTTCCAGGCGGGTGCACAAGGGGACTGGCTGGGAAACGAGATGACAATAGCAGATCCGCATCACACAGCAGAGTATCTGGCAAAAACAGGGGCATTAACTGGCACCAGCAGTGCCAATAATACCAGTAATACCGATAACGTCAAACCTGCCCAGAACTTGGAGCGAGATGACGTCTACGCCATAGGCGGCAAAGATTCGGCTCCCAATAGCCCTCTTGCAGGGACTGGGATATTCCTCCAGGACGTATCTGGAAACTGGTCTTTAGATCTTAAGGACAGCATCGACGGTGCGACGAGAGACGCTGATCTCGTCCTCTACCAGATTGGTAACGTCGTCTTCGGGCGCGGGACCATCTCTAGCGATGGAACAGAGCTTCCAGCCGAAGTTGGCGATAGGCCCGTCCGGGATGAAGGTATCGAATCTATGATATGGTGGCTGGAGCAGCCGCCTGCCGCCGTGGGAACTCCTGGAAAGGTTGCTGCTAGCGGCTCAGTCGAGGGGAATCGGATGATCCTCGATCTCGTCTCTCTTGAAGACGTAACACTCTACAAGCTCGATCTCGACTTTGATGCAAGCACCCTTTCCGGAAGTTACCAGGGCTACAGCAGCGATGGTGCGACCTGGTTTGGATCGGTTGTTGGAACTATCTAGGGTTGGATCATTGGATCGAATATAGTCGAGAACAAATTAGATGAAACGAATTGGTTCTCGCCAGAATAGTGTTTAACGATACGAATAGGACAAAATATCGAACTCATGAGAGTTCGACATTTGTCCGAAAGGTATTGTTAAACACCATATCTTCAAAAGGAGGTTTGAACTTGAAACTTGAAATGTTGATTGTGTCTCTCACAATCTTGGCAGTCTTTGCGTTCCCAGGATCAGCAGATATTCTAGAGGACCTTCATGAGTCCTTCAAGGACGAAGACATCGGGTATCTGAATCCAGAAACTGGAATGAGCCCTGGTGTTCCAAATACCGATAGCAAGCTCCTTGGATCTGTCGCCACGTCCCCTGCTACATCTCTTGATTTCGGTCTAGCAGAAGTCGCGGGAAGATGGACTTTGACCATGACAGATAGCTCCACGAGAAATGTGGACATGACGCTCGCCCAATATGGTGATGTGGTCTTCGGGCGTGGAACGATGATCTCAAGCGGCATGTCTCAGGAGATTACAATTGCAGGATCTGTAGATGGAAGCCTGCTTGATCTATCCCTGGTCACTGTTGGGGGGAATAGCATGTACCGGTTCGAGTCGACAGTCAGTGGTGAATCCATCTCTGGCATCTACAACGCTTACTCTGTCGGGACGCTTTCTTGGACTGGCACCTATTATGGATCGAAGTATGTTGCCTCAACCCCAAGCACTTCCTCAACTCGCCAGCCCATATCCATCGGAGGCATGTCTCAGGCTAGCGGCGTGGGAATGGGCTGAAAGGCGAGGATGCATAGTTAATTTTTTTTATTATATTTAATGCCAAAATGTTGAACTATTACGAGTTCGACAATTGTATGGAAGGTATCGTTAAACACTATACATATGTAATTTATGGTGGTAGATTGATATGAAGTCCAAGTTGTATCTGATCTTGGCGGTTTTCTTCTCTTTATCCTACGTGGCGTTTTCAGAAGAGCAGACCGAAGAAGACTGGATAGGGATAGGTGATCTGGGGATCGTGGACGTTCATCACACAGCCGGATACATCACAGCCATGAACGGCTCTGATTCGGTGGAGACGTCAGAGGCTTCGCCCTTTCCTCTCCTCTCGCATCCCAGCGCGCAAACATGGTCTTTCTCCCTCAGAGACGAATTCACGAGAGATTTGGAGCTGACACTTTTTCAGGTGGACAGCCAGATATTTGGCCAAGGCATCATGACCGCACCTGGTGGCCAAATCCAGACAGTGACTGCGGCAGGGCTTGTGGCTGGCGAACAGATGGAACTTCGCGTTGTCGTTCTGGACGCTGGCAATATGTACCGGCTCTGGCTGAACCTGGCAGGTGGATCTGCCTCGGGAAGTTACACGGGTTATGCGCCATCTGGGTCCAAGTGGTTCGGATCGGTCTTTGGAAAACCATCTGTTGGCGAAGCGTCGCAGACAACACCTCCTGATTCTCCAGGAAGGAACGACGATATCACATCGGGGATTGGGATGGGCTAAAATCCTCGTGTTTTCAGTCCTGCCGGAACATCTATCTTCCAAAGGTCTCATGAGATTGGGTTATCGACCGATGAGTATAGAGCGGAGGTTCATAAGAATATGAGATTATTAATCCTCTTGTTGACGATGGTGATTGTGTTTGGCTCTTTTGCCTTCGATAACAGCGCAGAGGCCGCTTGCAGCAAGAGTCGGTGCACTGGCGGTCCAGAATGGCTAGGCGTAAATGAGCTTGGAATAGACCTTAGCATGCCAGACTTAAACAGCAACCAACCCAAAGAAATCACAAAGGTCGAAGAAGAGTCAAAAGGCGTGGAAAACACCACTGAGACGGAGCCTGTCGCGTCTGAACTTTTTGATGACCCGACCGTTCATGAGATCTTATCCTTGAACCTGGACGACGAGATCGAAAGAACGGCCGATATCGAGCTATTTCGCAGTGGCGATGCGGTCTTTGGATCTGGAACGCTTTTATCAGATGGGCGAACAGTTGCAGTCGGCGTGAGCGGTTCGGTTCTTGGTGGTGATAT
The DNA here is from genome assembly GCA_964639155.1 of uncultured Methanotrichaceae archaeon. Classification (GTDB taxonomy): domain Archaea; phylum Halobacteriota; class Methanosarcinia; order Methanotrichales; family Methanotrichaceae; genus CAYWZG01. The sequence continues at coordinate 1,916 of CAZXBV010000074.1, read as the reverse complement.
GGATTTGAGCCTGGTTCCCGTAGATGGATCTGGTTTGTACAGGCTGAATATCATCCTGAACGGTGAATCCGTCTTTGGAAGTTATCATGCTTACACCGAGATGGGAAAATGGTCTGGGACCGTGAAAGACGGATTTTTGAAAGTTTGATATCAGGACGGTGAAGGGGATTACATTCCGCCCATCATGGGGCCGAACTTTTTCATCATACGCTTCATGTTAGACTTGCCCATGCCCTTCATCCCCTTCAATGTCTTCTGCATGACTTTGTGAGATTTGAGAAGCTCTCTTACCAGCTCTGGCGACGTTCCGCTGCCTCGGGTGATCCGCTTGATTCGGGAGCTGTTTATGATCTTTGGGTCCATCAGCTCGGCTTCGGTCATGGAGTCCATGATGACCTTGTACTTGGAGAGCTTGTCTTTGGTGACCTGATACTCTTTATCTGAGATATCAAGCCCCATCCCTCCCAAAGGCAACATCTGCATTATCTGCTTCAAAGGTCCCATCTTGTTGATCGCTTCCATCTGGGCGTACATGTCTTTGAGGGTGAACTTGCCCCTCATTATAGACTCGACGTCCAGTTCTTCTTCGACCTTTGTTTCCTGGGCGCGTTCGATCAGGGTTTTGATATCGCCCATCCCAAGCAGTCTTGATATGAACCTGTCAGCTTCGAACCGTTCCAGGTCGCTTGGCGTCTCACCCACGCCTATGAAGGCCACCGACGAATTCGTCTCGGCGACCGCGCTCAAGGCCCCACCACCTTTGGCGGTGCCATCCAACTTGGTGATGATAACGCCGGTTATGCCCACGGCCTCGTTGAAGGCTTTGGCTTGCTCGCTGGCCAGTTGACCTATAGCTGCGTCCATCACGAGGAGCTTTTGATCGGCATTGGTCACGGTGTCAATGTCTATCATCTCTTGGATGAGATCTCCTTCGAGAGCATGTCGGCCTGCAGTATCTACGATCTGAACGTCGTACTTCTTTGCAGCCTCTAAGCCGTGTCTTGCAACCTCTGGCGCATCGGGATTGCCTTTTTCGCCATAAAAGAAGATTCCTTGCCTTTCACAGAGCGCTTTGAGCTGGTCGTAAGCTCCCGCTCGGAAGGTATCCGCGCAGATCACTGCGGTGTGAAGACCCTTTCGCTGGAAGTAGGTGGCAAGCTTTGCGGCGGTGGTGGTCTTTCCGCTTCCTTGAAGGCCCACCAACATGATCCTTTGGCTGGCAAGATCGACCGTGGAGTCTTTCCCGACCAGGTTTATGAGCTCTTGATAGACTATGTTGATGACGTGCTCTCTTGGGCTCATCCCAGCAGGCGGCTTTTCGCTCAGGGCCCTCTCCCTAATCTGGTTTGAGAGTGTCATCACCAGCTTTACGTTTACGTCTGCCTGCAAAAGAGCTCGTTGGATGTCTCTGACGACCTCATCCACGACCTGTTTGTCAATCCTGCTGGCAGAAGCGATCTTCTTTAGCGCGCCTCGAAGCGATCCACCCAAATTGTCCAGTACCATAGAAGAAACATCCAGTCGTATTGTTGAGAAATACAGCTTTTAACGACAAGTTCAGAACAAATCTCAAACTCGTCTTTGAGTTTGGGATTCGATACGATCTCGCCGTTAAGCACAGCGCTAGTTCTCGCGAAGACCAATATAGCAAGGCCAATCGGTTCTCGACGATACGTCCCGACCGGGACTCGAACCCGGGTCTGAGGCTCTCTGCGTGACGCAAATAGCGCCTCACTCCGCAGGCCTCAAGGATATCCACTACCCTATCGGGACACGGTGCGCGTGTTTGATCTCTTGGTAGTTAAGCTTGTTGATGAGATTGCGTCACAAGGCCCCACGCAATGGATCTTTGGCACCCGATTCGCGGACGAATTGCGTCTCATCTCTTGTCTTTTGTGCCTTTGTCGGTCTTTTTT
>CAZXBV010000073.1:2332-7027 GCA_964639155.1 uncultured Methanotrichaceae archaeon | reverse complement strand
TTAGATGCTCGACGATTCTGGCGCCGGTCGGGCCTCGGGCGGTTCGAGACCCTCATTTGCGAAAACACCGTGCTCTTTTCTGCCGCGTGGCCAAAAGGCCTTGGGCATTACTCTTTCGGCCCAGGCGAGCCCACAGAGGGAAAAGAGGAGGCGGAAAATGGCCGGGTCTACATCAATAAGGCCCGTACCAGTTCATGAAAAGTCCTGCGACTCTACAACAGCTCGGCCAGATCTTCCCTGGTTATGCCCGCCTGTTTCAGGATCTCGTTCAAGATGCCCTTCGGAAGATCTTTGCCATGGAATGGGATTACCACCGTTTTTTGGGTCTGGGGGTTATGATAGACGTGATGGCTTCCTTTGATCCTGTCCAGCAGAAAGCCGGACCTTTCCAGCACCCTCGCCAGTTTCTCAGGAGAGATGGTGGGAAGCTTAGGCATGTGCCTCAATCGTCAGGGTGTATTCCAGAGTATCCTCCTCGGTGGGAACTTCTTCACCCCGGGCCAAGAGGCTTTCGACGTAGGCTTCGATTGCCTCCTTTGCCATCTCGATTGCTTCTTCTATCGTCTCCCCAAAAGTTGCGCATCCGGGAAGGGTGGGCACGACGGCGCTGTAGCATCCTTCTGGCTCTTTTTTGAGCAAGACTCGATAGCTCAAAGACCTCATCAAGCTTAACATAGGCCGGTTTTAGTATATATCCACTCTGGGATCAGTGGCGTGAGGGCCCAGTACTATCGAGGGCGTCGACCCTGAGGTATGGGTGTTTTCAGGTGGGCGTCTCCTTTCGGCGCCGCCTTTCCGCCTACCAGAGTCACGTCTTCTGGCCGACCTTGGCTCGCGGGATGCCGTCTGCTTTGGAGTAGGGGGGCTTGGCAGTCGACGGGTGGGCGAGTCAGCTGAGGAAGATGAGGCGGGAGCTTCCGCCAACGTCTGGCAGGGCCTGGGAGGCGCTGGCTTGCTGATCCCGACCTCGAGAATTTCATTAAGATTCTCGTTAGATGACATTTACAAAAGTTTCGGCAGTAGTAATAACAAAAAAATATCGAAAAGCCTTTCCTAAAGTGACCCAAAATATGAAAATATAAAAATTAAGGTTGAAACCCCCTGCGACTAATGTCAATGGATCTCCCACTATTGGAGTCCATGAAAAGAATAAAATTGGAGACCCCCATTTTTGGTATACTTTTTCAGCTTTTTGCCGTTTCTTGAAATCTACTTGAATATAATTTGATAGTATGAAATTTGTTCCTAACTTGCCAACATAGTAATTTATTGCAGCACCAAGAACGTTGCCTGTGGTTGCAACTGCAAAAATAAACCATGCATTATAGCCAGAAAGGACCATAATTGTAACAAAAATTTCAGAACCAAGGGGAACTAATGTCGCTGCTAAAAAACTAATGATAAAAAGTCCCAAATATCCAGACTGGAAAACCAAATCTTCTATCATTTTTCCAAGCGTTCCCGTTCTTTTCTGTCATTCCCGGATAACGAAGAGCTTATCAGGATGAGTTCTCCTTTTATTATTTCTCATGTTTTCAGCGAGCATAAAGTTTCCTGTATTTGTTGCTTGTGGCTAAAGTTGCCGAATTCTTGTCCGAGCACATGGTGTTATGCCCTCTTCTCGAAGAACACTCTTATGAAACCGTTCGTCTCACCTTTCTGCGTCCCGATTAAAGACCGGCCATTCTTCAAGTAGAAGCTGATTATCTGCTGATTGCCTTCAAAGGTCTCAAGTCAAATGATCTTATTGCCATCAGCAAACAAACGACTCCCAGCTATACGCAAGAAGCTGTGATCCGATGCCTATACGATGGAAATCCCCGACCATCCGTCAGATTCGAGGGTGAGATGAGGGGATTTCCGCCCCTCACCTTCGCCTGAACCCCGCGCCGATCACGATCAGGATAAAGAGCACCAGCAGGATCCCCATCAGAGGCGCCCCGGATATCGAGGGCATCTTGCTTGGGATATCCAAGCTTTCCATCACGAACCCAGAGACCTCTCCTTCAGCCGACTCGACATCTTTAGCAGGCTTTTCTGGGCTGGTTTTGCCAACTCCCGACGATTGTGTCTGGTTTGTGGTGCCAGATCCGGTCTCTTTGACATATGGATGACGGCTGGCGCCGCCGCCCTTTCCTGAGCTGCTCGACTTTTCAGGCTCGGTGCCCGTGAGGACGCCTTCCATGTACTCTCTGAGAAAGATGTTTCCGCAGGTGTGGTGACAACAGGTAACCCCGTACTCCATCTCGGACTCTTCAAACCTTTCTGCAAGCTCCTGCTTCATCTCTTCAGTCGGGTGCCACCTTTCTTTTCGAGACGTCTCAAGCATCCTTGCAGACATGACCTGGAACGCGTAAGGGTTGTTCTGGTCGAAGAACTCCTCTAAGCCCATGTCGTACTTGTCGTTCACGTAGACGTCGTAAACTTCGTTCCAAGTGGTCTCTGTCACGAGATCTGGAACCGTGGTCTCCCAGCCCCAAAGATACTCCACGAACTTGTCCATCTCTCTTGCTCCAGAATAGCCCTCTGACTTCATACCTTCGATCCATTTGGGGTTGTAGTACCGGGTTCTAAGCTCTTTTGAGAAAAAGTCGTGGAGCGATTCCACCTTTGGCAGATTGGGATTTCTAACGTCGGTCACGTACATTGGCGGGGTTTCGCCAGTCACGGTTCTGACCGCCATTCCCAGCCCGCCGACATACTGGAACACGTCATCGTTGTCTATGAAACCGTAAAGGTTAGAGTTCGTGTGATGAGAGACTGCATCCACTTCGGCCAGGTTTAGCTTGTAGACTTCCGTTTGGACCTCGTCGTTGTAGACTTTTCCAGAAGTGGTTTTGCTCCCCCAGACACCGTCGCCGTAGATGTAAGACATCCTGTCGATGAAAAGGTTGCCAAGTTTCGAATCCTCTTCCCAGGTATCGCTTGCAGCAACTGCGCTGTCGAGATTTGGGCCGTAGGTTCCTGCAGCTTCTAGAAATATCCTGGATGTGGATAAGTATTTTGCATCCTCTTCAGAATAGTTTCCTGTTGCCATCAAGGCGTCTTCGATCTCTATTGAGTTCTCCTTCACGTAGTTTGGGTAAAGGTCATCGGTGTCGTTTCTGGCAAGCCTTATGGCCTTGTCTATGAGCTTCAACTTCTCTGGAAACAGGTCCCGATCGAGTCCTGAAGGCACCACCAGAACGTCGATCCTGGGCCTGCCCAACTCAGAAATCGGCACCAGTTTCACATCACAGACCCCTCCGTAAGAGTCCCAGACAGGCTTTGCGCCCACCAGATGAAGAATCTCTGACTCGACGACTCCGTGATCGGTCATGGCCCAGGCCCAAAGTATTACGCCCATCTTCTCTGGATAAGTACCATTGTTATCGGCTCGGTACTGTTCTATCAAGTCATCTGCCAAGGATTGGCCCGCCACCCAGGCTGCAGGCGTGGGGACTTTCCTTGGACTTATCGAATGGAAGTTCCTTCCAGTCGGCAGAACTTCAGGATCCCTTATGGGGTCGTCAGCTGGCGAAGGCGGCGTATATTTTGAGGCCGAAGCGTTGATGAACCTCTCGGCTTCTTTGGTACAAGCCCCAAGACCGGATGCATATACCAAAGCGAGGTCGAGATAAGAGGTCAGGTTCTCGGATACGAGAGACTCGTTCTCGAAAACGTCTTCATCGAAGCTCTCTTCCACCAAAGTTTCGTTCTTGTAAGTCTCGTTCACAGAGGTTTTTGGGTCATATCCAAATGTTAAAGATCCAAATATCAGAGCTTGAGCCTTTTTGGGCGTGGTTTCGTTGAACAAAATCGCTCTCAAAAGCGCCTTTGAGACGTTCTCCAGCTCTCTTTCCTTATTCAAACGAGACGGGTTGGGATAATCCTCATAAGAGATCATCAAGGCAACCTCTCTTTGGTATCCTTGGCCTAACATCGACTCAGTCATCTCTACGAGGCAATCGCCCTCCATTGGCGTGGCAAAGGTGTGAAGCCCATAAGGCATGAACTCGTTTTTCAGGTCGTAGAGGTAATGCTCAAGCATGTCCACGAACTCGTCGAACTTCACAGGATCCAAGACCAGCTCTGTCAAGTTCACTTCCAGGTCTTCATCAAGGTGCATCTCCAGACAACCGGCTATGATTTCTTCTTTGTAAAGTTCTTTCACCGTGGCGTTTTCAACCTCGTTGTAGTTGAAGGTGGTATCTGCCAGATTTGTGAAGTTGCCGTAAAGACCAGAGGCCACTATTGGCGGCGTGAGGTGAGTTATCATCACAGCATCGCCTCTTCTCTTGGCCTGGCTTCCTTCGGCTATGTTGTCTACGATGTAGGGATAAATCACTGGCAGGTCCTGGATCAAAACGCCAGGCCAGCACCTGTCAGAAGATATGCCGCTTTCTTTGCCGGGGGTCCACTCCTGGGTTCCGTGCTTTCCCAGATGAACTATGAAATCCGCATCGAACCCTTCTTTGAGCCAGAAGTAGAACGCGATGTACTGATGATGAGGCGGAATGTCCTTTCTGTGATAGAGTACTGTGTTGTTCTGAAGCCACCCTCTTGTGGGCTGAGGTGTTAAGATCACGTTCCCAAAGGAGAGCTTCGGGATCACGAAATACGTACCGCTCTCATTTTCGTGAACCATGATCTCGCCGGGTGGAGGTCCCCATCGATCTGTCACCTCCTTTTGCATGATCGGGTCGATCTTCTCGA
>CAZXBV010000073.1:0-2232 GCA_964639155.1 uncultured Methanotrichaceae archaeon | reverse complement strand
GGAGGTCCCCATCGATCTGTCACCTCCTTTTGCATGATCGGGTCGATCTTCTCGAACCATTCGACATAATCTTCTGTCGGGAGCAAAGTTGCGTTCCCTGCCGCAACCATTCTTTCTAGCTCGCCCGGCGCCCAGGTTCCAACGTTCGTACCTTCATGGGCCATCAAGTCGACCAGATCTCGCTCGTTGGGGATGGTCCCTTCTACGAGGTAGCCAGACTCGTTCAGCTCGTCTAAAATAACCTGGAGACTTCTTGGAACGTTGATGTAAGTGGCGCCCAAATTGTCTTTCCCACCGCCGTGGTTGTAGTAGATTATGGCCGCCTTCTTCTCCACGTTTGGCTTTCGTCCAAGATTTGCCCAGGCGATGGCCCTTTCAGAAAGCCAGTCGATCTGAGTGGAAATGGGCTCGAAGATCCCTTCATCGGTCCTTCCTGCAACTACGATCGGTTCGATCACGCCATCCATCTCGGGCATGGCGAGCTTGAAATAGATTTCAGTAGAATAGATCCCCGTCGCATCTCTCCACTCTTCGGGGCTTTGGTACCAAAGCTTCATCCCGCTGAGCACGGGAACGTTCAGCTCTTCTAGGTCGCGTATTCCCTCATCAGGATCGCCATAATTCAGCCTGAAAGGCTTGGTCAATATCACGACCTCAATGATCGATTCCCCCTCTGGCATGAAGAGATTCTTCATCGAGGTGGTGTTGGAAAAACCGATGTCGATGACGTTGGCGCCTTTATCTTCCAGGGCCCGGACCAAACTGACTCTCAATGGTGACGCTACCGGGTCGCTTGCCAGGTTCATTATCCCGATGGTGGGCGCAGCCTCATCGTATCTGTGCCCAGAGCTGTTTTTGTACCATTCGAGATAAGACGTGGTGTTGAGAAACAGGTCTGGAGAATCGGGATGGCTGATGTACTCATCTGGAGTTGGGATGGGATCTTTCGTCGGCACGTCAAGGTCGCAAAAGTTTGCTCCAAGGTATGAAAAGAGCAGTTCCATGTTCTCTTGTCCGCCGTAGTTCCAGTAGTCCTCGATCACGGTGTGGTTTTCCATATCAACGTTCCCAAGGAGGGCATCGTATCCCGAAGAATGAATCGCAATTATAGGAACGTGTCTTCGCTTTGGCTCTTCGAGGAGCGGCGTCAAAAACTGGGCGGTCTCGGCCCCGATCATCTCCAGGAATATCAGGTCGTATCCAGAGAAGTTTGCTGGAAAGTCGTCCTGGAAGGTCAATGTAACGCTCAGGACGCCGCCTTTAGCAGCTTCGTTGATTACGGCGTGGTTTTCTGCAGATATGATGAGAACCTCGGGTCGCATCATCACGACTTTCGCCGTAAAGTTCACTCGGGGCGACCTGTTGGGCAGAGCGCGCCGATCTCCCAGGTAGAATGTGACTTTGTCGCCGTCTTCTAGCTCGAAAAGGTCAGGGCCGACGAGAGGCACAGCATCATCTGGATAATTCACCTGGTACCTCCAGGATCGGTTATCTTCGGCACCTATCCCTCCGATTGACTCCACAACGGGGCCCCAAATGTCCCAAAGAGACGCGTCCAAGCCAAGTTCAAACCCGCCAGTTTCTGAAGCTTTGATGAGGGCCCCCAGAGCCGACTTTCCATCGACGGCGTGAACTTCGCCATCTGTCCCGGTGACGTTAACTTCGCCCCTCGTGAGAAGAACGTCACCGTCCCAGATCTGCTCAGTTCCAAGAACAGGACTGACCATCACGAAAACGAGAATGAGAAAGGCCAAAAGCCTCGATCCGCTCATTCTAGACGCGAGGACGCTCCTTGATCTTGTGCTTTTGCATTGATGACCGTACAAAGTTTCTTCACTCCCATGCCGTCTTTATCTCGATTCGAAGCGAATCTTCTGGATTTTTGCCCCGATTTCCAAGATAGAAGGTCACGACGTCTCCATCCTCCAGGCGGAAACGGTCCGGACTTAACGAGGGCATGGATTCCTCTGGATAGTTCACCCAGTAATTCCAGATCTCGCCGACCCCAGGTTCGATGTCATCGATCGATTTTACCAGAAGGCCGTAATCATCCGAGAGTGAGTCGTCTATGCCAAAGTAGAACCCGCCGGTTTCTGAAGCCTTTTTGAGCGCGCCAAGGGCGCTCCTTTCATCGATTGAATAGACCTCGCCGTCGTTTGCAGATACGTTGAAACTGCCACTTCCTAAGAGGACTTCGCCCTCGAAGATCACACAGGATCGTTCTTTTCCAAA
>CAZXBV010000072.1:2534-7049 GCA_964639155.1 uncultured Methanotrichaceae archaeon | reverse complement strand
TTTTAATGCCTCCCAAAGTCCTCTTCACTACAGTCTACACGAAGGGACCTGAACCCTACGACTACATAGGCTCTAACGCGAGGTCCAAGTGGTTTCGGTTCTACTGGCCTCGAATCCAGTCTTTCGGCCTTCGTTTCCTCAAGCAGAACATACCCGAAATTGAGATCCTGGAATATCCAACCTGGGACGAGTACAAAAAGAAACTGGACGAAGGTTGGGACGTCGTCGGGTTCTCGTTCTACCTGAACGAGACCTGCGAGATCCTGGAGATGACTGACGCTGCCCGCGCCAACCCCAAAGTCGGCGAACTTTGGGCTGGAAACTATGGGGCGCTCACACCCCAGATCCAGGACCAGTTCGACAAGATCTTCGAAGGATACGCCGAAGGCGCCGTCGCCCCATACTTCGACCGGACGATCGAGCAAAAAGACGTCCTCCACCCGCCTCTGATCGAGTACCTTGGAACTCCTTTCAACAAGAAGCTGAACATCTACGGGATAATGTTCACGACCCGAGGATGCGGAGTTGGATGCAAGTTCTGCCAGACCCCGAAGTTTTGCAACCGGCCTCATCCTGTACCTCTGGATAGCCTCGAAAAGGTGATCTCCTACTACAAAGAGCACGAGATCAACGTGGTCTTGATCGAAGACGAGAACTTCGGAGCGAGCAGAAAACATGCAGACAAGGTCGTAGAGCTGTTAGACGAGTACGGGATGACCTGGGGCTGCATGGCAAGAGCCGACTATCTTCGACGGAAGATTCCAGATTGGGCTGATATGAGGATGAAACTTGACCCCAATACCGGAAAGAAGCCAAAGACCGTCAAGGGTTTTGCAGGAGCTGCCATAGGGATTGAAACCCTCCACCAGGACAATTTAGACAACATAAACAAGAAGGAAGGGACCGAAGACGTTTTGGAAACTGTCAGGCTCCTTCAAGAGTACGGGTTTGGGACCGTGGGATATTACATGATCGGGTTTCCTGATGACACAAGGGAATCGCTCAAGAAGGACATCGCAGATCTTGCCAACCTCAAGCTCGACATAACCCAGATCTGCATCATGACCCCACTTCCACAGACGAAGCTCTGGGACGAACTTGAGGACCAGTACGGGATCTTTGAGAAAGACTGGCACAAATTCGACATGAAATCTCTCGTCTGGAACCATCCCAACATATCGCCCGAGGAGATGGAAGAGATTTTGGGCAAGTCTTTGAAACAGGTTTACAACAGGTTTACGCCTATTCGTACCTCGTTTAGGGTCTGGGCCAACGCTTACAGGTATGCAGGGGTTTCGGGAATGCGAGAAGTGGCAGCCTACATATCGAGGGCGAACAAGTTTGACTTCAATCCCGAAAAGCCTTGGTTTTTGGACACGGATTCGAGGTGAGGTGAAATCATGAAAGTCTTACTTCTCTCCTCGCCCGTGGTCCAGCCAGACTTTGACCGGATAGCGAGGATTCCTAACTACGGGCTCGTATCCATCGCTGGAAACGTGGACGATATATGCACGGTTCACGTCGCAGACATTCACGCCCTAAAAGACCCCATAGGTTACGTCGCCCAGACTCTCAAGAAAGGGTACGACCTCGTCGGCCTAAGCTGCATGAGCTTTCAGTATCAAGCGATACTTGAGCTTGCAAAAATGGCCAAAGAGAGCGGTGCCGAAACCGTATTTGGCGGGTATCACCCAACTCTCAATTACAAGGAGATCGGGGAAAGTCCTGAAGCGCACCTTGCCGATTACATCATCAGAGGCGAGGGCGAGAGAACTTTCCGTGAGCTGATTTTGGCCAAAGAGGAAGGCAGCAGCCACAGCCTCGAAAACGTCAAGGGCCTTTCCTATTGGGATGGCGACCAGATGGTTCACAATCCACCAAGGCCGATTCTGGACGTCGCCGATATCAAGATGCCAAACCGGGACGCGCGGCTGATCACAGAAGGGTTCCAGAGCTTTGGAATTTCGATCGACTCGGTCGAGACGAGCAGGGGATGTACCAACGGCTGCAAGTTCTGCTCGATCCAGAACATGTATGGAAAGTCTTTTAGAAGATATCCGTTCGACAGGATCCTGGACGACATCAGAGATGCTGAAGCTCATGGCGCAAAGTCGATCTTCTTTCCCGACGATAACATAACGTTGGACGTAAAAAGGATGGAGGCACTTTGTGACGCCATAATCGAGGCAGATCTCAATCACATAAAGTACAAGGTTCAGGCTTCGGCCCGTGGGATCGGGTCGAGCCGAAGGCTGGTCGAGAAGATGGGCCGCGCCGGGTTTGATGGCGTCTTTTTGGGGATTGAAAGCACCAGCAAGGAGAACCTCAAGTTCCTGGGCAAGGGCAAGATGTCGGATAACGCCGACAAGGCGGTCGAATATCTGCACGACAACGATATCATTATCTCTGCGGGCCTCATCGGCGGGAACCCTGACGATGATGCAAGCGACCTTTGGGCCAACTTCGAGCTTGCAAGGCGGCTGAAAGTGGACATTCCCATATTTTACATAAACACGCCTTACCCAAAGACCGAGATGAGGGCTGAGCTTGAAGAGATGGGGCTCATCACAAACAACGATTACAGGTATTACGACGGCCTTCATGCCAATCTGGACACGAAGTATCTCAAGGCCAACGAGGTCCAGTACATCACCTGGGAGATGAATGCAAGGTACTACAACCTGGACTGGTTCAGGTACACCAAGATCAAGCGGCTTTATCCCAAGTGGTTCTTGAAAGAGGCTTTGAGGCTCGCTCCATTCTATGCGAAACGAAAGCTAGCTCTCATCTTGAAGCTGAAGACAACTCGTGACTACTTCAAGGAAGACCTGGAGTCTGGAGAGCTGTGCAAGGGGATTACGTAACGCATAATATTCTAATGTTCAAGGTCGTATGATACTGCCCGATGATGATGGTCTAAAAGTGGTGGTCTTGTTTGCTGATCGAGATGGTGATAAGGTCCAAGGGAAAAGCAATTTTGGAGCTGGACGAAAGGAGCCCAAAGATCGCGAAGAAGATATATCAGAGCTTGCCGCTGGAAGCTGGAGCAAACGTGTGGAACGAAGAGGTCTACTTCGGGATACCTCTAAAGTTGGAAGACGAAAACCCGACTCCTCACTCGGAGATGGGGGACGTCTCCTATTGGTCGCCCGGATCTGCCTTCTGCATATTCTTTGGTCAGTCTCAGCCAGTCTCGTCGGTCAATCACATAGGGCAGATCAAAGAGGGCCAGGATCTATTCCCTCGCGTGGAAGAGGGCGATCGGATAACCTTAAGACGAAAAGAAGAATGAGATAGAAAGTATGTCCAAAGTTCTGATCGTTTACCATTCCCGAACAGGAAACACCGCGAAGATGGCCGAAGCCATAGCATCTGGGGCAAAGGCGGCAGGAGTCGACGTAAGCCTCAAGGAAACAAAAGACGCCACCATCGAAGACCTGACCGGAGCTGACGGAATCGTCTTTGGCGCGCCCACCTACTTTGGCACCCTGTCAGGCGAGCTAAAATCCTTCATCGACACTTCTGTCAAGGTGAGGGGCAAACTGGAAGGAAAGGTCGGCGCTGCCTTCACGTCTTCTGGAAGCATATCCGGCGGAAACGAGACGACTTTGCTTTCCATCATCCAAGCGATGTTGATCCATGGAATGATAATCTTGGGCGACCCAATCGAGACTGGCGGTCATTACGGCGCAGTCGCGATAGGCGCACCCGACAAAGCTGCCCTCGACGCTTGTTCAAAGCTTGGGGCGCGAGTCGCAGAGGTTACAAAGAAATTGATCTGAATGAGTTTCTCATGACCCCTCCTATGGACGATTTGCTGGAGACTGCAGAAAAGATCAAGAACATGGAGATAAGGGGCGCGGCACTCATAGGCAGAGCCGCAGCCTGCGCCCTCAAAGAATATGCCCTCGTGCTCGATGTTACAAACCTCGATCAGTTCAATTCGGAAGTCCAAAAAGCAGCCGAAATCTTGCTCAACACAAGGCCGACGGCAGTTTCCTTATCTAACGCCATCAGAATGGTCATGAGGTACCAGGGCGACAACCTGGATTCGGCCAAGAGGTCTCTTGCCACCAACGCAGACGACTTCGTGGACCGCTCTCTCAAAGCGATAGAGAGAATCTCCGATATCGGGTCAAGAATGATAAGGGACGGCGACACAATCATGACCCACTGCAACTCTTCTGTCGCCCTCTCTATAATCAGGACTGCCCACCAATCCAGAAAAGAGATTCGTGTCATCGCCACCGAGTCTCGACCCAGGTATCAAGGACATCTCACCGTAAAGATGCTGGATGACTGGGGGATCAAAACCGAATTGATCGTGGACTCGGCCGTAAGATCTGTGATCAACGAGGTCGATTCAGTAGTTGTAGGTGCCGACGTCATAACCGCAAACGGAACTTTAGTTAACAAGATCGGAACCGCCCAGATCGCCCTTTGCGCTCACGAGGCCAGAACCAACTTCATAGTGGCGGCAGAGACCTACAAGTTCAGTCCTGACACCATAATGGG